>JANMNK010000770.1:0-2787 GCA_031373875.1 Pirellulaceae bacterium
GCGACCATAATGGCTATGCCCCACACGATCGCAACTTGCCAAACTCCGGTCTGAGCCCCCAACAAGATCGTGGCATGCACCACGCCACAACCAAAGAAGACGAGCAAGAACGTGCCAAACGCTTCCGCAAAAGTTTTCTGAACAGTGGATGCCGACGAACTCATACGTGACCTTGCTAACGAACTAACCTCAATTAATACACTTGCGGATTCATTCTAAACAGTATTAGAATGTACAACAAGGTACCGCGGGTCAATCGATCGACCGTCAAAGGACCTAGGTTCAAGAGATCGATCGTCTACGTAACAACTGTCATCGAGCGGTTTCAAGCACTGTATTGTCAAATTTGAGTTTTGAAAGGCACGCAATTGAAAGCGAAGAACTCGACTGCAATCTGCGCAGAGCGGCTTAGAACGCTCGCTGATCCTGAGCGGCTACAGATTATTCGTGCTTTGAGGGAACGCCCCCAATGCGTGTCCGATATCGCCGCTTTGCTGGATAACGAGATCGGTAATATTTCGCATCACTTGAAGGTACTTAGGAAGAACGGTTTTGTAACGTTTCAACGTCAAGGCAAATCCATCATCTACTCACTATCGCTCGACGTGTTCCCCGCTTCCAATTGCAAAAACCCCCGCTTCGACCTCGGCTGCTGCTCCCTCGAATTCACGCAATGAGAATCTGTTTTTGCAGATCACAGGTTCGTTGGTCTGAGCAGAAAAGCGAGACCTATCGGGGACTCCCAAGCGAATTAAGTGGTTTCCAGCTTTGGGAGTTGCTTTCCCAATTCAATTTGCAAGAACCCCAAAACCAGTTAACAGGTTTTCTAACCGATCAATTCGGATCTCTACTGGGAGCGTGTCGCTATCGCTAGGAACTCGAGTGTTTCGGAGCGGGACATGGTGCTGCTCTTTTGGATGATACTGCCTGTTGAGTCAGCAACGATGACGGCGGGGATGCTGCGGACTTGATATCGTGCCGTGACACGCGATTGCTCCGGATCGTCAACGTCGATGTACATTGGAACGAAACCGGATTCGACGGATTGGGTCACTTGATCGTCCGGCCACACTTGGCGTTTCATACGTTTGCATGGCGGGCACCAAGTAGCGCCAAAGACGAGCAGCACCGGCTTGCCACTTTGTTTGGCTTCGGCGAGCGCTTCGGCGTAATCTCGTCGCCATGGTATTTTCGATTCCGGGACAGGCGTACCTGATACGCGGTAATAGAGATCCTCGACCGTCGACCACTGCATGAAAAGTATTGCGGCAACAACAAATGCCACGGTCCATCCAAAATGCAACGGCTTACGCTGCGTCGCGGGCGACGACGATGCATTTGGAAGGACTTGTCCAGACTCTTGCTGCTCGGCCATTTTCAGATCGCCTTGTTCTTTTCTGCAATCGCTTGCCAATTTAAAACATTATCTACGTCTCAGTTGCTATCTGGCGACTCGAAAACTTGTGTGGTTGTCGTGTTGTTGACTGAAGGTTTCTGCGTTGCGGTCGGTCGGCTAAACCAGCTTTGGAAAAGCATTACCAGCAACATGATGCCTGCAATCCATATGCCAGGACACACTTTGCAACACGAGCCATTAATATCGCATGCCATATTCTATCTCCGTAGTTGAAGTACCGAAGTAACCGTTCTGCAAGTATTGATCCAATCCACGACAAAACGTTACAACAATTACTTGTATATTGACTCGAAACGTTCTTCATTATGGCTACGCACGATTTTTTTCTCATTACCAAAGCCGCTGATCGCATCAAAGCCGCAATCAATCGCACAAAAGCGATGCTATCCAAGTAGTTATCAAGCGACGACCGCAAGCTGGCTGCTTTGCGACAGAAGATTGAAACTGGAAAAAAGAATCTGGCCTTGGTTGCGATTGCTATAGACGCTGAAATCCTAAATCTTCCAAGCTTTGGTGTAGGCAGCATGAGACAACGTCTTTGTTCGATTCAGAATTTCTTGCGGACCCCACTGACTAGCGGCAGCAATTTCTTTCGGCAGCTTAATGCCATGCGACTCGAGTATCCGCCTTTTCTCAGAAAACTCTTTGTCCTTAAGCCTTTGATTCAATTCCTCGGGAACTAGCAAAAGGTTACCTAGCTGCCCAATAATGTCATCAGGAAGACTGCTCGATATCTTCGATTGTGGAGCTAGATGTTCAATTGTCATCTTGTCATAGTCAATCACGACTGCACTGGAACCTGACCGATCCAGCGTGGAGAGAATGTATTTAACTAGTTTTCGTTGTTTACTTCGTTTGTCCGTGTAGACGATTTCCGGAAATAGGGCGTGAAACTCATCCTTAGACGGTACCCTTGATCGCAACTTCTCCTTCAAATCAACTAACGTCCTTACTGCAGCTTGAGTGTCTGGAGCCTCAGCCAGCTGCCTTGCGTGTGAAGCATACATCTGAGAAATCCCGCCAGATGATCTCTGTGATGTAACGGCAGTAAACAAGAAGTGGAATCGCTCTATTGCAAGCAGCGCATCTTTGACATGCCCCAGTCGAAGCTTGCACTTGCTTCTATATTCCCTTATCAATGACAACCCGCAGGGGATCGGTTGCGAAACCCTAAACAACTGTAGTGCGACAAGGGACTCGGCTAAATTATGTTCCTGCTTAGTCCATTTGCCGTAGTCTACATCGTACAGCGAACGATACAGCTTCGCGTCTGCGACGAGATCGTCGAGAAACTGTCGGCCCTCGGTGCCCGGGCACAAGCCGTGGCGCTGACCTCGATCGACCATCCCCGGATCACCGAGGCGGTTGCC
>JANMNK010001149.1:0-5874 GCA_031373875.1 Pirellulaceae bacterium
GCTGCCAATGGTTTCGTCGGCATTTCGGTCAATAACAATATTTGAGTCTTTGAGGGATCGTACGAAATACGATTTACTAAGTACTCGAAGTCTCGAAAGAAGTAAGTTCGATAGTCGGACTGGACATTATGTTTCCAATCTTCCTCGGTTAATCGTTCAACGAGATTGGGACATAACATCTGGTCTAAAGTTACAACTTCATTGAGGTTTTTGTAGCCGTACCAGTTGATGTACTTTTGCCACTGCTCGCGGGCGGCGGGGCCAAATCGGGATGAAGCCAGATACATGTTCATGTTGATTCTTTACAGACGAATCCATTCGCAAGCCTTTTGTTGAGGCCTTTAATTAAAATCTAACTCCAAAGTGCGAGAGCGGGAGTGCCGCCCTCGACGATTGGCGTTGGGCGATTTTCGGAATTCAGAATTCGCAATTCGGGATCTATACCCAACGCGTGATAAATCGTTGCCGCTAGGTCTTCGGGAGAAACGGGATTGTCGATCGGGTAGGCGGCGTCTTTATCGGATCGGCCATAGACTTTCCCTCCTGGAATCCCTGCACCAGCTAGCACAGCGGGGAAAAGCGTGCTCCAGTGATCTCGCCCCCATGTCGCGTTGCCTTGAGGAGTTCGGCCCATTTCGCCTGTTGCAATCACAAGCGTCTCGTCAAGCAATCCGCGCTGACTTAAGTCCTGTATCAAAGCTGAAAAAGCTTGATCAAAGGTTGGAAGCAAACTTTTTTTGACGTCGTCGCTATTGCGGTGCGAATCCCAACTGTAACCGTCGACGCAATCGTAATGCACGGTAACGAAACGCACGCCGGATTCGACCAGTCGTCGCGCCATGAGACACGATTGCCCGAACAGATGACGGCCATACTGGTCTCTTACTTGTTCGGGTTCTTGGCGAATGTCGAGCGCCTGTCGCGTTTTCTCCGATGTAACTAATCCGAACGCTCTTTCGCGAAAGGCATCAAAGCCCTCTGCCGAACGAGCTTGATCAAACTGCCGAACTCGATTGTTGAATTGATGCAAAAGGCTTTGGCGAGCTTGCATGCGATCGAGCGTGATACCTTCCTGGCCCGACAGACCGGAGATCTGGAAATTTAGTTCCTCGTCAGTGCAATCACGCCAGTAAGGATTATCGGTCAGCGATTTTTTCTCGATCTTGGTGGTTAGAGGATTAAATCGTTGGCCAATCCATCCGGCGTGCTCACCCGGTCGAGGATACTGACCAGCTTCTTGGAGTTTGCCAAGGGAGTTAGGAAGAACCATGTAGGACGGCATGGCGTTATTCAATCCATGTGATTGTTGGCCAACGTATTCGACTACGGAGCCCATGGATGGCCAATCCTTTGGCGTCGGAGAGAAACCGCCACCGATTGGAACATGCCAGCGTCGACCAGTTTGAATGTAATGCGCCCCACCACTGTGATCATTGAAAGAGTGGGTCATGGTGCGAACGACACAAAACTTATTAGAGACATTCGCTGTCTTGGGCAAGTGCTCGGAAATCAGCAACCCAGGGGTTCGGCACGCAATCGGTCGGAAAGGGCCTCGAATCTTTTCCGGCGCATCAGGCTTCATGTCAAAGGTTTCGAGCTTACTTGGGCCGCCAAACAGCAGCAGAAAAATTACGGACTTGGCTTTGGAACGCAGTTGTCCGGGTAGCGCCTCGGCGACAAGGACCTTCGGTAAGGACAATCCAAACAAACCTGCTCCGCCAATCTCTAATAGTCGGCGGCGCGAGATGCCATCGCAAATAGTTTGGCCATTGCCAAGTACGGTAAGCACAGGTAGGACGCCTTAAAGAATTGTTTGGCGTGACTTCGGTAGGATGCGTATATTTTGAGAGATTCGTGGCAATATGCAATCCCGCGATTGGTTAATCTCCTACGAACGCGATCGGGTTTCAGCTTCCCGCAATAAAAAGCTTTGCAAAGCTCTCAGCAAATTGCTAATAAAGCAGCAGAAGAATGTACGGCAAACCAAGACAATTTCGCGAAACCACACTTCACAGTTTTTGAAGGAGTTGCAAGCTGTGCAGTGGGGACTTGAAAAGCAATGGTTGGCTTAGATGGAATAACGTGCGATGTAGTTTTTAACCGGGAATTTTTTCCGGGTCGAGTCGCTCGTCATGTAACGGATCGAACCGAAGATGGGACGTTCAGGCCCCCAAGCGCGATCGTAACGGCCTAGAATCCAGAATATGCCGCTGTAGGAATTCGGATCTCGGCCATCTAGCGCGTATTTGTTGTTTAGCTCGATCATGACGTCCAAAGCTTGGCGGGGCGACGGAGTCCATTCGAGGATCTTTTTTCCCCACAACATCCTTAGGTAGTTGTGAATGATTCCCGCGCGCACAAGTTGCCGTTGTGCGGCGTTCCAAAGGTCGTCATGCGTCTGAGCCAATTCGAATTGTTCAAGCGAATAGACAAAAGGTCGTTTATCAGTGGCATGCTTCTCCAATGATTTCTGCGCCCACTGCGGGAGTGATTCGTAGTCAGCGTAATTTTTCTCTCGCCAGCACATGTTGAAACCGATTTCACGCCAAGTCAGCAATTGATCAAGCAGCGCCTCGACATTGGGATCGCAATTCCAAAACCCGTTCATGGAGCCATTAGGCTTTGCCAATTTGGTGGGATTCCATCCGTCATGAGCAAGTAACGGTTCGAGAATTTCATGCGTACTGAGGTGTCCAAAATGAAGGTACGGGGACAATCCTGTTGAACCATAGTCTTCGGGCCGATTGCGTCCTTCCTGATAGTTTTCGAGTCGCGATTTTAAGAAAACTTTTAGGCGTCGTTTCGCTTCGCCGGGACCGCCGACAGCGTCTGTCGAAGTCACTGCATGGTCGATGTTCAATTCGGTTAACAGTCGCGAGCGATTTTCGTACTTTTCGAGTTTTGCCATGGGCCATCGCTTTAAGACGCCAGCCGGAATCGACTCGAGTCGCGGGAGTTTCTTCTTGGACAAAGGTGCGGCCTGAGGAAAGTCATCGATGTAATCATGTACGAGCTTTTGCATGTAGCGTCGATAGCTGTGAGCGACTGTAAAGGTGCGATCGGCAGCGCGCATCGGCAAAAAACCGTTTGCGTCAAGAAGTTCAATGGCGACCGGAAAACGTGTTGCGATACGATCGTACATGGCAGGATGGAAGAAGCACGGGAAGTCATCGCTAACAACAACACATGCTTTCTTGCAGAGCGATTCGACCAAACCATGCCCGTCACCCTTTTGCTTTTCAATGTACGGATAGTAAGTTGCCGCCGAGTCGCCGAAAGACTTCTGATTGTCGATCATGCCATCGATCAAGAATTGGTGGAATCGATCACATGCCCATTGGTATCCGACCCGCACGGCTTCGAGGATCAGCAGAGGTTTACCAAGATGCGCAGCCCAGTCGACCGCCCGTTGTAGACTGTAGTTGGATGTGCTTCGACGATAAGCTGTCATCCAGTATAGGACGAATTCCCGGTCCGGAGCTACTGGCGAATCGTTTAGTTTTCGAATTCGTAACGTTGAGAAATTTGATTTCGGTTCGGTCATGAAATTTCTATTTCGAGTGATCAGGAGGTGAAAGTATTCGGTTGGCCAGCCATTTTCGGAAATTGATTGTTTATACTCACTCAGCAGTGTATACAACGGACTAGGCTTTCCGAGACGGCTAAGCTACCCTGTTTATCCCACGGTTAATATGGTGTGGACAGGGTGATGGCGTTGATACTTTTGTAGATGTTAAGGTGCAATGATATTTGGCTCGAAAAAGAGGCGACATGCCAACTGGCCGTACCGATTAAGCTTTTTAGCCATACTTTTTACGGCTTTCATGGCCGTCGCAATTTCCACATTGTTAACTCAGCCGATGAGCCTCGACCCATTGTCGCGTCGATTGGGATTCGAATCCACTTTGTTGAGCCGGACTTTTGATGTTGTGTCGGCCTGTTGGTTTTTTGCATTGGGAAGTTGCATAGGGAGCTTTCTCAATGTTGTCGCCTATCGATTGCCCCTGGGAATTTCTTTGACGGGATATTCGCGATGTCCGTTCTGCTACGTACCGATTCAGTCGCGAGATAACGTTCCAGTGCTGGGTTGGATTGGGCTGAGAGGGCGATGTCGCGCTTGCCGGCTTCCTATTGCTCCTCGCTATCCTATCGTAGAAGCCGTTGCAGGGATGATCTTCTTGGTAGTGTTTCTATCAGAACTGTGGCTGCCCAGCCTTGCTCACTTTTATCCCGATTACGTTGGCAATTCTGCAACTTTCGGTCGCAACTTACCCTATTATCGTGTCGCTGTCGTGTTGGCTTTCTTGACGTGGTTATTCACGATCGCTTTGATACGATTCGATAACAGTCCAATGCCGCTGGGTATGGCTATCGTCGGGATGTTGATTGCGGTAGTTACCGTTTTCATCATGCCAGGAATACTTGACTTCATACAGCCGTTTCGAGGCGAAGTTACAAGCATGCAGCGAATAGCGCTTGGCGGTCTCACACGAATTGGTGCAGGTGGCTTGGCCGGATTGCTCCTTGCACTTGTGACTCAGCGGTTTCTTCCGTTAAGGCAACCGAAATTTGCGACCACTTCGATAGAAAAAGGAAGCCGTGTCCGAGCAATCAAGCGATCAGAGGTTCGAGTCGAAAGCGTCGCCGCATCAGACGAACGGGAAGTCAACAACGCTGGCGGGGGCGGCGACCGAAGCGAGGGATTTGCAGATAAAGCTACCTCGCAAAACAAAGTCATCGAGCTGCCGATTTTGGAGTCTGCCATCGATGGCGGCAATCGACTGGGAGCGTCTTACACATGGACTCTTGGACTAGTTATTACCGGAATCGTACTTGGGATATTCGGCGCTTTTACAGTGGTTTCTATAATCGCCGTCTTAATTGGAATCGCTGCATTCGTGCAGCCTGGTTGTTGCCGACAGCAATCCGTCGATGCGTCGTTTTGGCTCTGGCTGGCGTGCTTGATTTATCTCGTCTTCGTCGGTGCATTATCGCGTTCGGCTTATTGGGAAATCACTTCACAATATCTTAACACGCCCTATGCCATTGGCGTCGCGTTAGCGGTTATCGCAATCGGATTCAGTCTGCATCGAATTGTTCGCAGCCCACCATCGTTCAAGCCCTGACGAGGCCCGACCAAAGTCTCGTTTCCGCTTTTCGTGTTGTTCCAATGAAATTTTTGTTATTGACGCGATACACCAGTTAGCGATCATGACAGCGGGATTAAGTGCCTGCGAAATTTCGACTTTTCTTGCCGGCGATGAACAAACGTCGAAGACGAACGCTGCCAGCATTTTTTTCAACGAAACCTCCATTCCACTCGAAAACTAGTTCGCGCATTCCCGTAGTAGTCCTTTACTTCTTTCGCAACGCCGAAAACTCGGACGTCGACGTTGCTTAAGCGCGCTGGCTATCCGGTTGCGGGGGGAGGTGCGTCAAGTTCATGTCGACTTCGTAAGGGGCGAGCGTGTCGAGCGAATCTTGAAATTTCCAGCCAAGTGTTGCTTTCAGCTTGAGATCCACCTGAGTGAACGGATGTCGGAATTCAAGCTCGTACGCCGACAGCAGCATACGCGAAACAAGTAAGCGGTTTGCGAAGATGGCGTTATGTCGATTGTCGCCGTGCCGTTTATCGCCGAGGATCGGATGAGAAATGTGGTTCAAGTGCCTGCGAATCTGATGCCATCGACCTGTTTCCGGTTTGACTTCAATAAAGGCATATCGGCTAGTTGAAAAACTTTGAGTCGGCCAAGGCGTTTCGTACCATTTCAACGTCTCATAGCGAGTCACTGCAGCCTGTGCAGGATGGTGATCTGGATTGTAGCAGGGTCGATCTTCGCCAAATCGTTCGCGAAGAGGCAAATCGATTTTTCC
>JANMNK010000776.1:0-2377 GCA_031373875.1 Pirellulaceae bacterium
GGTTCTCGCGCAGCACCAGCAAATCTGTATGGTACAAACGTACCATTTGGTTTTTATGAGGCTGTAATTTCTTGTGATCCGCGCGGTCGCAAACAACTCTATGGCTGGAGATACATCGGATTCATGCCGTTTCAGGCTTGCCCCATCAATGCAGGCGGACTTGAGAATGTGTGCTGTTCATCGAATGCAATTTACGGGCTAGTATTTGTTAACGGAGTGCTTCAATTCCAAAAAATCGGTGAAATCCCGATAAATCCCGTAGGATTTGACGGTTCGCACCAGCCCAATCAAGTCGAATATTACCCGTCGAATTAACGTAATTTGAAGCCGTAGAATTTCGTTTTTCGATTTATTGTTCCGAAAGTTCCTGTGCCAGTAAAGAATTGGCATAGGAACGATGTTTGATAGACATTGGACATTGCAAAGTGGAACTATACTCTCCATTCCTCCTGCGTTATAACCAAACTTGAGTTTGCATCGTTTCTCCGATTTAATTCGCGTTAGTTCCCTTCCCACTCTTGCGACACAAACGTTGCCGCCATGAATGACGAACCTGATCAGAAAAATACATCGAGGGTTTCCCGCGACCCGCTGCATGGTGTGACTTTGGAAACGATGTTGACCAAGCTTGTGGAGAGGCATGGTTGGGATGGGTTGGCGGAGCGGATTGCTGTGCGATGCTTTATGTTTGAACCGAGCATCAAATCAAGCCTCGCCTTCCTGCGCAAAACTCCGTGGGCGCGCAAGAAGATTGAGGATTGGTACGCGTATGATGCTCGTCGAAATATGTTTAAGGCCGAGCAAGACCCCACGGCAAAGCCGACCGATAAGTTAGGGGACACCACCGACAGTGAAAACATCGACCCAATAGAGAGTGGATCTTAAAGCGGTCAGATTTGCGATTGCGTTAATTAAACCGCGTTTCCAACTTCCAGCAACTAATACGGTTTGGAATCGTCGCAGAAATTAACTTGGCGGTGCCTATTCTTTGACGAGGTTGCCATAAAATTTGCCCGTGCTAGGTGGCAATTGCGGGAGCTGTAGTTATCGTATTGAAAACAGAGAAATCGACTCTGCAACCTCCTTTACGATCTCGCCCCTGCAAAGCCCATTCTATGAACTCTGCTCCACGCCTACGGCACGCCCCCCTACTTTCGTTTCTCGCAGCGGTACTTCTTCATTTCACTCTGCCGACGACAGTTTTTTCCCAAGATGACGAAGCAACCGTGTTGGCCAAGAAGTACGTCGGCGAGTACGAAAAGACGGGCCAAGGAATTCAAGTTGCATCGCTGGGTGATTCTGGTTTTCGACTTGTGATATTTCCAGGAGGTCTGCCCGGGAAGGGCTGGAATCGTCAGCCGCCTCAGATTGTCGAAATGGAATCGGATGAGCTTGAACAACTCCTGAAAGACAAATCCATCACACGACTCGATCGTTCCAGCCCAACGATTGAGGCCAAGCCTCCCAAGGATGCTGTTTTCTTATTCGATGGAACCGAAAAATCGCTCAAACAAAACTGGCAAGACGGAGCCAAGCTCGACGACGCTAAGTTTTTGATTGGCGGCGCGACGACTCGTGCTACCTTTCGCGATTACAAATTGCATTTAGAATTCCAAACGCCCTGGATGCCAAAAGCATCGGGCCAAGGTCGCGGGAATAGCGGCGTCTACCACCAAGCCCGCTACGAAACACAGGTTCTTGATTCGTTCGGCTTTGACAACGAAGGGAACAGTTGCGGAGCAATCTACGGCGTCAAACCAGCTGACTTCAACGCATGCCTGCCTCCGCTCGTGTGGCAAACTTACGACGTCGAGTTTGTCGCGGCCCGTTGGGACGATTCCGGCAAAAAAACTTCGAATGCCAAGCTGACTGTTTGGCTGAATGGACAACTTATCCATCGCGATCAAGAGGTTCCTGGACCAACGACTGCGGCACCAGGAAAAGAGTCCCGCGAACCAGGGCCCTTGTATTTGCAGGACCATGGCAACCCTGTCACCTATCGAAACATCTGGATCGTGCCCATGGATGCGACGACCGCTGCACTTCGCCCAAGAGTCCCGGGTTTTGAACGATTCGCGTCCACGGCAACGGACCTCGAACAAATTCGCGAAGGTGGTCGACTCCTGATCAGCGAACTGGGTTGTGTGGCTTGTCATGCTACAGGAAAGTTTGAACAAGTCCTAGAGAAAAAAGAAGCACCAATCCTCGATCAAGTCGGCAGTCGACTACGTCATGGCTATATCGCCGAGATGCTCGGCAAATTGCACCACAGTAAACTCGGGACGACAATGCCGGACGTGCTGCATGGTCTGACGGACAAGGAGCGCACGGAGTCCATCGAAGCCATCGCCGCTTTTCTTGAGAGCACCGGTAAGTC
>JANMNK010001203.1:0-9589 GCA_031373875.1 Pirellulaceae bacterium
TAATAAAATTCTCCCCAATGCAGGTAGAAAACTGCGAGAAATTATTAGATGGGGTAACATCGAAAGATCTCTATCTAAGTGCGGCTTACCCACGTTTCAAATCTTGTTTGGAGTCAAACATGAACCGACATTTCATAGGCTTAGTTGCCACCGTATTGGCATTTGGTTGGAGTACCTCAGTGATGGCAGCAGATCCCGTAGTAGCGGTTATTAAAACCACTAAGGGCGATATCAAAGTGGAATTGGATGCCGAGAAGGCTCCGATCACCGTGGAGAACTTTGTTAAGTACGTGAAGGACGGTCACTACGAAGGCGTGATTTTCCATCGCGTGATCGACCGTTTCATGATTCAGACCGGTGGCTTCACTCCCGACATGAAGGAAAAGAAGACGCGCGATCCGATCAAAAACGAATCCAGTAACGGACTTCCTAATGTGAAATACACGCTTGCAATGGCTCGAACAGACGCCCCTAACAGCGCAAGCTCTCAGTTTTTCATCAACACGGCGGACAATGATTTCTTGGATCGCAAGAACGCACAAGATCGTGTGGGTTACGCAGTGTTCGGCAAAGTCATCGACGGCCAAAAGGTGGTCGACGAAATTGGTAAAGCCAAGACCGGACGCAAAGCTGGCATGGGCGACGTGCCCGTCGAACCTATCCTCATCGAAAAAGTGATCATCGAAGAAAAGGCAAAGAAGTAAAATATGGTAACAATCAAGACGACTCTGGGCGACATTAAGCTGCAACTGGATGAAAAGCTGGCTCCGATTTCTTCAGCCAATTTCCTTCAGTACGCACGCGATGGGCATTACAACGGAAGTATTTTTCACCGCGTTATCGAAACGTTTATGATCCAAGGCGGTGGTATGGATAAAAACCTCGCGAGTCTCAAAACTCGTTCGCCGATCAAGAACGAATCTTCAAACGGTCTATCCAACAAGAAGTATTCCGTTGCTATGGCCCGCACCAGCGTCGCCGATAGTGCGACCAGCCAGTTTTTTATCAATACCAGTGACAATGGCTTTTTGGATAAGTCCCAATCGCGCGATGGCGTCGGCTATGCTGTATTCGGGCATGTCGTCGAAGGGCAAGATGTTGTGGATGCAATAGCCAAGGTAAAAACAACCACGCGATCGCATCACTCGGACGTCCCGGTGGATACCATTGAAATTATCTCCGTGGAAGTCGAGTAAAAGATGACCAGATAAAATGTCGCTGGAAGAGAAACTTTCTCAGGGGTTAACCAACTCGGAATTGTTTGGACATTGCGTTGACAATGTCCAAACAACGGAACTCGAAGATTTAGGCGAATTCCATGCAACCACAGCAATCCGACTCGTTGCCCCCACTTGAGCCCGGTCGTCCCCCTCTTCAGTTTCGTCGCCAGTTGTTCCTTCGCGGCCCCAATATATGGTCTCGGCATCCGATTTTGGAAGTTTGGGTCGATCTAGGCAATCTGAAAGAATGGTCTAGCGAGCTTATACCGGGATTTAACGAACGATATAAAGCATGGCTGCCTTCGGTCATTGAACATCGATGTAGCGAAGGGGTTCGTGGCGGATTCTTTATCCGGCTTGACCGGGGAACGTATCTGGCCCACATTCTGGAACACACGACTCTCGAACTGCAAAGCTTGGCGGGTTGTAGTTTAGGTTATGGTCGTGCACGGGAAATGAGCGAGGAAGGTGTCTATAAAGTCGCCGTTCGTTATGAAGACGAAACGGTGGTTGAGGAGTGCCTTAAGTCTGCTCGCGCGCTGCTGATCGCTTGTGTTTATGATCTGCCCTTTGACGTCAAAGCCGAAATCGAACGGCTCCATGACTTGGCCGAGCGAAAATGCCTTGGTCCCAGCAGCAAAGCGATTCTCGCAGCGGCTCAAGCGAGAAATATTCCGTTTCGTCGTTTGAATACAGGCAGCCTTGTTCAACTCGGTCAGGGAGCTAAGCAGCACCGAATTTGGACTGCTGAGACCGATCAAACCAGCGCCATTGCAGAAACCATCGCCAGCGACAAACAGTTGACGAAACAATTGTTGGCCGCGTCCAATATTCCCGTTCCTCGCGGGCGTTTGGTAATCGACGAAGTGGATGCTTGGAAGGCCGCTCGTGAAATTCGCGGTAGCGCTGTCGTCAAGCCACGCGACGGGAATCATGGGCGAGGTGTGTTTCCCAATCTAACCCAGGAACACGAAGTCATTCGCGCTTTTCAACAAGCCGCGAATGAAGGCAGTGGCGTCATCGTCGAACAATTCATTCCGGGGGTCGAACATCGCGTCCTCGTCGTTGGCAATCGAGTCTCTGCCGCATCGCGGGGCGATCCGGTTTTCGTCGAAGGCGACGGACGACGCACCGTCGCTCAGCTGGTCGAAGAAGATGTCAATTCCGATCCCCGTCGCGGTTCCGACGAATCCCATCCACTGTGCTTTGTGCGATTTAACGAAGTCGTTCGAGTCAACTTGGCCAAACAAGGTTTCACCGAAGAATCGATCCCCAACGTCGGCCAGAAGGTGATCGTCAAACAATATGACAACTTGTCGGTCGATGTGACGGACTTTGTTCATCCTCTTATAGTCCATCATTGCGTACTAGCCGCTCAAGTTGTCGGACTGGATATCGCAGGAATCGATATGGTTCTCACCGATATTGCACGACCCATGGAGGAGCAAGGCGGCGCAATTGTAGAAGTCAATGCAGGACCGGGTTTGCTGATGCACCTCAAACCCTCGGAGGGCAAACCACGGCCAGTCGGCGAAGACATTTTAAATTTGCTCTATAGCCCGAGTGACGACGGTCGTATTCCTATCGTATCGGTTACGGGAACAGCGGGCAAAACGACCGTAACAAGGTTGGTCCGTGGCGTTTTGGCAGAGTCGGGTTTCGTCGTGGGGTTGGCCGATAGCGACGGGAAATCGGTTGGGGGCTGGGACGCCGTTGTAGGAAATAGCGATTATGCGAGTGCCGCCCGCGATGTGTTGCTCAATCCCAATGTTACCGCCGCAGTTTTCGAAGCGGGATTAGAAGGTATCTTGCGCGAGGGTCTGGGTTACGACAAGTGCACGGTCGCCATCGTTACGAATTTCGAGAAACCCGATCATCTTGCCGGTGAGTTCGACTTGTACGACGAGGAAAAAATATTTTCCGTTAAACGCACGCCGGTCGATGTCGTATTGGCGTCGGGAACGACCGTTCTCAACGCATCCGAGTCTGTCGCACTGCGGTTGAAACCGCTTAGCAAAGGGTCCGTCATTTTATTCGCGCGCGAAGCGAGTTGTAACGCCGTCATCGATCACCTTGCCGAATCTGGCCACGCGGTCGTTGTGGATGAATCGCAAATATGGCTTTGCAAAGCGCAGGACCGCGAGTTTTTTGCACCCATTGCTGATTTGCTAACGGGTGCCTTAGGCCAATGCTCCTTCTTGATTGACAATTTGCTCGCCGCGATTGCTGCTTGTTGGCATTTGGAAATACCTAAGAGCACCATCATAGCGGGACTTAAAAAAGCGTTGACCAGCTCCTCCGTTCATCGACGACTTCATATAGAAACGATCGACGGTCAAACGCACATTTATTGCGAAGCGGCCAACTTGGCCGGATTGCACACACTCGTCGACTGGATTAATTCTGCGTTCCCAGTTCCTGTAGAATCGCGTTCCATTGCGTTTCAACTGCCTCACGACCGTCGCAGCGAAGACTACGCGGCACTAGGCGACTTTTTGGCGGACCATTTCGGTTCCGTTCACCTCGTAAAGCCAAAAAAACCATCGAAAAAGATCGAACCAATCGAGATAATGAAAACACGTTGGCAGGGGAAATCCCAACAATGCGAGGTTTCCAGTAAGTTCAGTTCGGCTGCCAAAGCCGCGAAAGCCGCACGTGCGCAGATTGTCGTGATGGCTCGGCATGATCATCATGACTGAAAATGTGTTTGGTTATGAATTAGGAAGTCTGAAAACTCGCCCATTCGCTTTTTGACTTTTCAAAGATATCCCTATGCGACTGGACTTTTTGCCGTTAACGGTTGATGATCAGAAACCTCTGCTCGCCGAGTGTGAACAACTAATCCAATACGCGGAAAGCGTTTTGCAAGTGTTCTGGGATCGTTGGCATCGCAAGCCGATTGAACAATATGTTGCTTGCGATTTTCGTTACGTTGCCGCATGTATTTCCGAAATCGTCAAGCAGGAACTATTGGATGGCAAGACGTTCTGCGAATGGGGCTGCGGATTTGGAATCGTCACCGGCCTAGCTTGGCTGTACGGACTCGATGCAGTCGGGATCGAAGCAGAACCATTCTTAGTTCAACAAGCGCGGGACCTCCTGAAAAAACAGAATATCCAAGCTGAGGTTTGGCAAGGAAATTTCTTACCGCGCGGCGCGGAGAAACTTGCCACCAAACAAGCCGATCATCCGTCCCTCTTTCACGAAATGCCATCGGCTTACGACGAGCACGATTTAGCGATCGACGATTTTGCCATGATCTTCGCATATCCTTGGCCCGGCGAAGAACATTTTTTGCGAGAAGTTTTTTACCGATATGCGAGACACGGAGCCGTGATGCTCATGTTCCGAGGTCCCTATCAAATCGAAGTCTATCGCAAAGTCGCCTAATCGTCCTGAAGACTCGTAACTCGCCTGTACAATGCTCCCGGAAACACGGGTCGACGTTAAGTGCCCGGAAACCGCGGGGGCCGTTTCTCAACAAAAGCTTGGAGTCCTTCGGCTGCTGATTCGGTTGTACAAGCCGCTGCTGTGGCCGACGCGCCAATAGTCATCAAGGACATCGCGGACTCACCGATCATCTCATTGATAAGCCGCTTGGTGAGTTGGACTGCTTCGGCTGCGGTCGGTTCGATATTTTGTGCAAGTTGGTGCGACTGAGCCCAAATTTGTTCTGACGATACGATGTGATGGACCAACCCCAAAGCATGCATCTGCTGCGAAGTAAGAGTTTCGCAACCCAACAATAATCGGGCAGCCGTTGCGGCACCGCTTCGAAAATAGAGCAACGGAGCAACCAGGCCCGAAACTAAACCCAATCGAGCGGAGGGTGCCGAAAACGTTGCCGTTGTGCTTGCGACCACTAAATCACAAGCCAACGCAAGGGCCAGTCCGCCAGCGATCACGGGACCATCAATTGCAGCGATGATCGGCTTTGGAAATCGCAGCATTTGTTCGAGTAGCGATTGAAATTCGGATACGTCGTCTTGCCATGTTGCATTGGCTTCGTCGCTGCCGACTACTTCGTGCCATTGTTTGACGTCGAGTCCAGCGCAGTACACTGGTCCGCTGGCTGCAAGGATCACTGCGCGGACCTTTTTTTCTTGATGTAGATCGGAGAATGCCTGGCTGAGATCTTGCACCATCTGCCGATTGAGTGCATTACGCTGGTCTGCTCTTTTTAGAATGATCGTGCCGCTTGGCAATGTCTTCTTGATCTCAATCACGTTCGGAACGACCCTTGTTGAATTTGCATAAAATTACCGCCTCTTCAACTTTGCAACCAGCGTAAGTTGGTTGAGGAGAAGTCTTGGGATGCTCAGTTCTGACACTGGGCATCGATTCTATACATTCAATCGCGTTCTGGAAAAAAAGAAAGGCGTTTGGAAGCTTGCGATTCCAAACGCCTGAAGAACGAAGTAAAAGGGGACTAGCAATTATAGGGACGAGATAAGCTACTTCGTTCTTTTGATCAAAAACTGGGAAAGCACAAAAATGTGCGCTTTCCCAGCAACCTTATCCTTCCAGCCCCACACACCTTGCCGGAAAGACTCGGAGTTTTATTTGTATTATTTCAACTTTCGAGAAAGTTCATTGGTATTCTTGAGTAGTCAAGTTTCGCTACTGAATGCGAGTTGGACGTCGAAGCAAGTTTGTCTTCAGGTTCAAAACGTTCTTCAGATCAAGTTGCGAAAACTACGTTGCCATATCACTATCGCAACAGTCGTGCCAATCAGTAACAATGTGGTAAGGCGATTGGATAAATACGGGTTTCCTTTTCAAACTACATTTTTTCCAAGACACTTCGTCGAGTCATTGGAATCGAACAAGAATCGAACAGGCTGTTTATCGCGGCTCATCGGTTAAGAATAGGCTTAGACACAAACCATTCTGAGACGACAAATCTCAGACTGAGATGAATCGATGGCTGCTATGAACTTCCGTTATTAATAGGTCTCGAAAAGCCGAAATGGTAAATTCGCCGCTCAAACTCAGCGACCGCATCACGGTTTTGCCGGTTGTCCACGGAAGCATCGAAAGTGCCTTGGTGGTTCGGCGATGGATGTTGGAGAACAAATGCGATTTGTTAGCCGTTCCCTTGCCACCATCATTTTCAGAACAAGTAGTGCGTGGAACTTCGTTGTTGCCAGAACCGGGGCTTGTTATCCAGCCAGCCGGATCGCGTTTTCAAAAGTCGGAGGAAGATGAATCCCCGGAGGACGCAGAACGGTGGAGTTACGTTCCCATCGACCCTTGCCAGCCTGTCATCATGGGAATTCGTGCGGCACTTGGAGAGCGTGTTCCCATCGAATTTATCGATTTGGAATCGGATCCCTTTGAGCCCCTCATCACAGATTTGCCCGATCCTTACGCGCTCCGAAAAGTCGCTCCCGAGCGATACGCTGCTGCGGTCCTTACCAGCCTCGATCGACCCATTCACTCTCGGATCATCGACGAGTTGCGGCATATGGGTGCGCGACTCAGGGAATTAGAACATAGTCATCGACATATTCTGTGCCTTTGTTCGATTCAGCAATGGCCATGGCTTCGCGAAGCTTACCGAGAACCGTCCAAAGAAATTCCCGAGCCGGACTTGGTTACCGCTCCAGAATATTATGCGGTCGACTCGCGATCCCTGGCATTCCTGTTTAGCGAATTACCATTTGTTGCGGCGCTGTATGAACGGGCTCGTCGCGAATTTTCGGTGGACGACAATCTGTCGATCGACGCCATCAAAAGGTTGCTTATGTACGCCCGGACATGTTACGTACGAACGTTTGGCCCTCGTGCTCGACATATCACGCCACTCATGTTATCGCAGTGCCTCAAGTACATGCGGAATCTGAGCTTGATCCAGCGACGAATGTCTCCCGATCTGTACACAATTGTCGTCGCATGCCAACAAATCCTTGGCGATCAATTTGCCATCGAAGTTGTCGAATGCGCTAAACAGTATCCGATGTTGGAAGAGCCTCGAGCAGAAGTAGTCAGTTTAAGCATCGACCGATGTCGACTTCCCGATGGTCGTACCGTCCGTCTCGTCAATCGATTGCCGGGTTCGCCTGTGACATGGCGCACGCTGCGACTAAATCGACGTCCTACCAAGATGGAAACCCAAGATTGGCGCATGAAGTGGAATCCCATGCGCCAGTGTTCTTGGCCTCCCGAAGACAAAATGGTGGAGAGTTTTCGATCTCGCGTCTTTGATCGCGCGCGAGCCATTATGGGGGCCGAATTGGCTCGAAGCGAAAAATTCTCCACGAGTATTCGGGATGGCATTGATATCCGAGAGACGCTCCGCCATTGGTATGACAAAGAAATCTATGTCAAGATTATGCCGCCCAGCATCGGCACATTGGATGCCTGCGTCATGCTCTTTGACAGTCCGGCAGAACCCCAGGATTACACGTGGAGATCGACATGGTATGCCGAACATTCCGAAGAGTCGACAATTGCATTCTACGCGACGGACTTTCGCAAAGAGATAATCGGGCCGGGACTTGCGGCTTCGAATTACGGTGGCGTCATGTTCCTGTTTCCCCCGCGCCCTATTCCCGACATCTGGACGGACACGCGTCTGGACTTTACGGAATCGATGGAAGAACGCTTGATTGCAGCCGTCTGCTTACACGCTCAATCGCGTCAAGTCGCACTCGTCAGTTGGCTGCCACCCGGATCGGGTTGGCGACGGCTGGCCAAGCGCTTTCGAAAAACGCTGGTCCATGTGCCCATGGGTGGATTCAACGAAGCGATGATTCAACAACTGCGAACGTTCCATGTTCTCAATGGACAAGAAGTTCGTAGCTTTGCTGCCGACTTTATCCGTAAACCATAATTCGTAACGAACGCCATGGCTCACCACTTCAGCGACATTCAAAATTGCCGAGGCCGTGTCGCATTTTAAAGCCATTTCCTGGATTTGCTGATAGCCGAGGAAATCGACAATGACGCCCCTAGAGCAAGAATTCCTGAATTCGATCGAGGTACATTCGGTTGAACAACTGGAAAAAGTGATCGAGCTTGGGTTGGACGTGCAGCACCCGATCGACGGCAAGTTGCCCATCGAGTGGCTGACAGAAATATATTTTCGTTCAGATCGTTTCCCAGCATGCTTTCGAGTTCTTCAACGGCAGGGAGCATCGTGGGAAGATCCCTTGGTTGTGCCGGTATTGGTAAACGACCAAGTAGCATTAAAAACTCTCCTGGATGACAAGCCCGAGGTAGTTCATCATCGAACGAACATGGTTTCGTGCTTTACCCCACTCCGAGGAGCCACTTTACTCCACGTTGCCGCAGAATACGGTCATTTGCAGGTTGCTCGAATGCTGATTGAACGAGGCGCGGACGTCAATGCGTCAGCAGAAATCGACGAGTTTGGCCTCAACGGTCATTCGCCCTTGTTTCATACGGTAAATTCTTGGAGTAACCGATCATTGCCCATTTTGGAGTTGTTGATTCAATCGGGAGCGCGCTGCGATCTACGACTTGCTGGAATAACATGGGGAAAAGGGTTCGAATGGGAAACGACCATCTTTGACGTTACGCCGATTTCCTACTGTCAATTTGGATTGCTACCGCAAGTGCACCGGCAAGAGCGCGATATCTATCACAATATCCGATACATGTTGCATGCTTTGGGGCGTGGTGCTACGCCGATAAACAATGTGCCGAACCGTTACTTATTCCCTTGATGAACAAGTACTCGTCGAATCCGTTTTTGTCACTCGACGATTCCTTTTAAAGGTCGCTTAATTCCCAAGTCGCGTCCTCGAATATAAACGGTCGATTTCTTGCCGATAGATACTCGCCGTGCGACCATCGAAAAACCTAAGTCGAGCAAATCGTTATCGCGCGAGTCTTCGTCGTCCAGGCCACCCACATCAGCGAGGTCCTCTTCATCAAGGATATCCTCGTCGGTGTAATCTTCGTCTTCTGCGGTGTCGGCGAAGTCCACATCGGACCGCGAAAATTTAATCTCCGATTTTGGTGCATAGATGATACCCGACATTTGGTAGCTGCCGCTTTTCCCAAACTGGACCTTTCCCTTTTTCGTCGGATTGAAATACATGCTAACGCCCTTCAGCGGTCCGCTCGTCGACGGTGACATCTGGATGCTGCCCCTCGTTTTGAACTTCACCGCTTTTTTGGAATTGGAATAGATGGTGACTCCTGGAGCGAGCAGTGAGGAAGAATCGCTAAACGAGATCTCGCCTCCGTCAACGTAGTAGACGCCCGGCTGCATATGCACCATATCCTCAGAATCAAACTTGAGTTCGGAGTACGTGCCGGGTTGAAGGTCGTAGGTCTCTTTACCTTCCCTGGTTGTGACAAAATCCTTTTGCTTTCGAGAGACTCCCTTCGCAGGGGGC
>JANMNK010001215.1:0-9353 GCA_031373875.1 Pirellulaceae bacterium
TACTTTCTCCGTCCATATATCTTTCTCAACAACCCTTAATCCAGCACTCTCAAGCCATCTGACATAGTCCGACTGACTTCCCAAGGATGGGCAAAACATGCCTTCACACACACGTACGGCTTCGGCTGTCTTCTCAGGGCTCAACGGTTCCTCACCTGCCAACCATGCGCACAGCGCATAGCGACCGCCTGGCTTGAGCCAACGTGCTGCCTTTTCAAAATACTCAGGCTTATCAAAAAAATGTTCGGTCGACTCCACGCTCCAGACGATGTCAGCGGATTCTAAGGGAAGCTGAACCCTCTCTGCATCAGCGCATAAGAAATTTGGTCGCGGTCGCGTAAAAGAAATGCTCGAAGCCACACCCGACCATGCCCGCTGAAATGGACTGAGGGTTACACCGGTTACTTCGCATTCCAAATTATTCGCTAGCCAGAAACTGGAACCGCCCATTCCGCAACCGATATCGTAGACCACGGACTTGGATTTTATTTTTGCTAGTCCTGCAAGAGTCGACGTCAGTTGGACCTGTGCGACCGAGGGAGATTCGTCAGCAAGCCAATAGCCGTGATGGATGTGCTTGCCCCATAACAATCTATAAAAGAGAGTCGACACATCGTAATGATTCTTAATCACGCTACTGTGAATATTGGGGCACTCAATCATGTAGGCATCACCCAAGGACATCGTGCGAAGATGAATTGGTAATCCATTTCTAACTCTCCTATCATTTTGTCAAATGTCTGAATCCATATTTGGATCGCCGATTTCGGAAGCTGCCGCATTGATCGTCCTAGCTGTTGTATGCTTCCAGAACAGCCACGCTCGTTATCGGTTTCATATTACCGTACAGAGCGAAGTCCCCATTCATAACATACTCTGGAAAATTTCGCAGGCTCTCCCTGTCTATTGGTATTCAAGCGTTATTCGATCAAATTGAGCCCCAGGGTATTTGCGACATTCGAGCACTTCTGAGCCTAACATTCTTAGTTTGCCTTTCTCGCGAGTCGCAAAATCTGTTTCGCTTTTTAAGCAAAAACTTTTGTTGCGATCTGCCGATATCTTCATCAAAGATTCCTTATCAAATGCGGCGCCGCGTTCATCGTGGCCCTTGGAGGTCCAATATCCTTTTTTTAAACGTCTTTTGATTGCATGCAGATGTCGAACTGGACCAGATTTTTCGAAGAAGATGCATCCCCGGCTGAATTCAGTGTTTACCAACCCCGGCTCGTGGTACACCGTCTGCGCGTCAGCAATGTCTGCAAGTACCCTCAGTATGCCAAACGACGCTAGCATGATGCCGATGTTAAACGGCATGGCGTTTATCTTTGTTTCGGACATGTGTTTGACCTGTCGAGGATTGGGTACAATGTCGCGAAGCTGACTTTTGGTGGATCCCACATTAGCCCGTAGCGTCCAAAGCAATTGGTTGACATGAAATTTGCGGACAAAAAAGCCTCGAATACGCTTCGTTTAAAAAAGCTTTCCATTTTTGCTGTGGTTTTGTGCGCTGCCGTTTTGCCTCTTTGCTTGTGGGCTGTATTTCACATTCCTATCGGATCTGCCGACGTTCATCAATGGCTGCCACAAAACAGACCCGAACGCCAAGAGTATGACGATTTTTTAGCAGCATTCGGCGACGATCACGATTTGCTGGTCTCTTGGGACCAATGCCGACTTGGCGATCCAAGACTGGTCGCATTCTACGATCAAATAAAAGCCGTGGATTCGGCATCAATACCATCTTTCGCCGAAACGGAAACTTCCGAAACGCTTTTAAGGAAACTGACCGATCCCCCGCTTCGACTCTCCGAGCGTGAAGCGAAAAAGAGGTTGAAAGGATTTTTGTTAGGTGCGGACGGAACTGCCGTCGTTTTAATTCATGTGACGGAGCACGGCAATCGAAACCAGAACGAATCGATATCAAAAGTGCTCAAGGCGGCTGACAACACGCCGGGCCTGGGATCGAAAGATATTCGGATCGCGGGCTCTGTTTACGAAGCTTTTGCAATAGATCAATCCGCTGAGTCAAGTTTGCGGCGACTGGTTCTTCCTTCGAGCATGCTGGGCCTGCTGGTCGCATGGATGAGTTTGCGAGGATTCAAAAATGCAATTGTCATCTTGCTGTTGGCAGGCTTTGGACAACTCCTAGCTGTCGCAACCGTTTACTATACCGGCCAGCAGTTTAGTGCTGTGCTCATCGTATTGCCGACGCTCGTATTCATGCTCACTCTATCCGGCGCAGTTCACTTAGTTTTTTATTACGACGACTGCCTACGCACAACCAGCGATGCGGCTGTCTGTGCGGTTATGATCGGATGGAAGCCCTGTGCCTTGTCGAGCATTACAACGATGATTGGAATGGGTTCGTTGTTGACAAGCGATCTAGCGCCAGTGCGCCAATTCGGGTTGTACAGCGCTTTCTGTCTTGGACTTGCGACAGTTGTTCTGTTGTTGGCATTTCCTGCGATGATGGATTTCGTCTTACGCCCTGGGAAGAATCGCGATCTGGCGAAATCTAATACGTCGCTGCGATTCCAAAACTTCATCGACAATTATGTTTGCTGGATTGCAAAGTACTCGACAGTGATTTCGGTTGCTGGAATTGCAGCGCTCGTTTTAACTTTCTTATCATTGAGTCAACTTGAGTCTTCCACCAAGTTTTGCGATATGTTTTCGAAAGAAAGCAAAATAAGCAAGGATATGGCGTGGCTCGAAGAGCACATCGGCCCCATCTCAACCGTCGAAGTACTGCTTCGATTCGCTCCGAGCTGCAACATGTCATCTTTTGAGAGAGCGGAATGGACCTCGCGGGTATCGAAACATCTACGGAAACAACCTGAAGTCGGTAGTGTCTTGTCGGCCTTGACGTTCTTGCCAACTTGGTCGGACTCCGGTTCCATCGGACAAGTCGCCAAACGCGCCGCCATTCGCAAAGCGCTTGAAAACAATCTTGACCAACTAAACGACAAGAGACTCATCGCATCCACGGACCTCGGTCAAGTTTGGCGTGTGATCGCGCGTGTTTCCGCTGTGAATGACGTGGACTACGGAACGCTTACCCAAAAAGTTTCCGATACAACGGACGAAATTGTAAAAACTGCACCGACCGACCTAGGCCTCAGTGCCATCTGCACGGGACTTACTCCAGTAATGCATGAAACCCAAGTGTCTGTTTTGACAGATTTAGGATTCAGTTTTCTTTCGGCTTTTTTGTTGATCACGCCTGTGATGATGTGGGTGACGCGAAGTTTCCTTGGCGGTTTATTAATCATGATCCCCAACATCTTGCCGGTGACATTGGTTTTTGGAACAATGGGGCTCTTAGGATTTAGTCTTGATATTGCTGGAATCCTGACGGCCAGTGTCGCGTTGGGAATCGCGGTTGACGACACGCTACATTGTGTTTGTCGTTACGTTCAAATTCTAAGTGTTGACCCAGATAAAAAATCAGCGATCATCAAAACTTTTGTTGCTTGCTCTCCAGCGATGGTAAGCACGACGATGATTAGCTGTTTGGCAATGTCGCCTTTTCTCTTTGCGGAATTCGTCCCGACCGGTCAGTTCGCAAAATTAATGATCGCAATGCTCTTGGGGGCAATTCTCGGAGACCTGGTGTTGCTACCATCGTTATTGCTAAGTCCGCTTGGAAGAGCAATTCACTCCATCCCCGCAAAATTTGCAAAGACACCGACATGAAAAATCGATTGTTGGTTCCGGAGCTGATGGACGATCCAGGATTAGATCCAGTCGAACATCGCAGAGCACTCGCCGGATTACGTCGGATCAATTTTTTCAGCCGCACTTCGGTCCACCTTGTTAACGAAATCAACCAAATCGTAAAACAAGAGAACTTAAAATCGGTATCGATTCTGGATGTTGGTTGCGGGAGTGGCGATGTCGCCATCGGAGTTGCCACACAAGTTTCCTTAAGTACAACCCTTCAGTTAGAAGGCTGGGATATCAGCCCCACGTCCGTCGCATGTGCTCAACATAATTGGGAAAGGAATATTGCAAGAAGCACTCGCGCGCAGGGCTTTCATAACCCCCAAGTTCTGTTTCGCCAAATCGATGTATTTGAACCTCCGGACGGTCAGTTTGATATTGTTTACTGCTGCCTTTTCCTTCACCACTTCTCGTTACCGGATGCCGTCCGCATCGTTGCCTCCATGCTGAGATTAGCTGGACATGCGGTAATTCTAGACGATTTGCGTCGTACGCGTTTCGGACTGTTGCTTGCCAAATTCGGATGTTACGCACTCTCCCGATCTCCGGTCGTGCATTTCGATGGCCCGCAATCGGTTCGCGCTGCCTTTTCGGATATCGAAGCACTCGAGATTGCGAATCGTGCAGGAGCCAAGAAAGTCACTTTGCGACGTCATTGGCCCGAACGGTTTTGTCTTCGGATGGAGAAGGACCAATGAACGGCAGCCGGGCAACAGATCTTGGAAACTCCGAATGGGACGTCGTGATCATTGGTGCAGGAGTGGCCGGCGCGTCAGCAGCAATCCTTGCGGCGCGGAATGGGCTCAGGACACTGCTGCTCGAAGCTAAAAAATTTCCCCGTGAAAAAGTCTGCGGTGGCTGCCTGAACCAACGCGCCCTACAGTCCCTGGCAAGCCTTGGAGTCCTCGATTCGCTGAAACAATCCGGCGCAGTGACCATCAATGAGTTTCACATTCAGGTCGGAGGCAAGTCATTCAGGTGGCCGATTCCCTCTATGTTGTCTATTCGACGCTCGACGATGGATCAAATACTTGTCGATTTCGCAACAAAAGCTGGCGCGATTTTTTTCGACCAAACCAAAGCAACTGTCGTTCCGCTTTCCGAGGCCACGACGAGTGGTTCGACCCTTCGTCAAGTTAGTATCCAAGTCAATCAGCAAACGGTCTCCGTATTTGCTCGGACTGTGCTCGTTGCGGATGGGTTAACGCGTTCTAGCCTTCATCGTGACAAGCGTTGGGGCAGCGTCGTTGACCCCAATTCTCGCATTGGAGTTCAGCAAATATTTGCTATCGACAGCATGGAACCGGAAAAATCACGGTCGTGTCTTTCCATGTTCGTGGAACGTGACGGATATGTTGGAGTTTCTCGGACGGATGGTCCATTTGTCAATGTCGCGGCAGCCATTTCGCCCGAAACAATTCGGGCTAATAAGAGCATTTCGGATGTTATTCGAGGATTGTCTATCAGCTCGCTTCCTCCTAATGTTACCCTAGACAGCAATACGACTTGGCTAGCAACTCCGGCATTGACTCGTTATTCAGATATGGTGGCTGACGAAAGAGTCTTTTTAATGGGTGACGCCATCGGTTATGTCGAGCCTTTCACTGGCGAGGGGATGTCCTGGGCTTTAGCAAGTGCGGAAGCCGTCCTTCCTTTAGTCTTAGAAAATGTAAGACAAGGATGGTCACCTAAGCTCGCAATACATTGGACCAAGTGGATTCAACATCAAAGAAAACGGAAACAAGGAACTTGTCGGTGGATCGCGCTCAAATTGCGTCATCCGCAACTCGCACTATGCATTGTGCGGCTGTTCAATGTTCTTGGTCCGCTTCGGTCTGCAATCATTAAGAAAGTAAGTTCATGACTCTGCGGATGGTTGAGCAACAGCGTCGTCAAGTTCTGACTACAGCCAGGGTTTTAGGGCTTTCGTGCTCCAGCCCAGAATTTACAATTCGACAAGATGAAGCCGCCACGTTGGCGCAAGAGCTGCGAGTCAGCGAACGATGGCTTCATGCACTACCCACTTTGTATCGCAAGTCGAGGGTAAATCAACGTGGCAGCGTTTTGATTGAGCGTGAAGACGGACCTCCCATGGATCGTCAGTCGTTTTATCAAGTTGCAAGTGCAGATTTCCCTTTTGGTCCATCGACGGATCAACGAATGCAAATGTACGCTGAGAAAGCCGGAGCACTGCTTATCCAATCTTGTAGAGCGGCGATTGCTAATTCACAGATGTCCGCTTCGGCGATTACGCATATCGTGACTGTATCCTGCACGGGTTTTTCGGCGCCCGGACTGGATCTTCAAGTTATTGATGAGTTAAAATTACCTTCCGATTGTGCGCGAACCTACGTGGGATTTATGGGTTGCCACGGTGCAATCAACGGAATTCGTATAGCAAAGGCAATCGTCGAATCCGACCCTGACGCGGTCGTACTGCTGGGTGCGGTCGAACTGTGCAGTCTTCATCAACAGTACTCGGACGATGCGCAACAACTCGTTGCCAATTCTTTGTTTGCTGATGGAGCGGCAGCAATCGTGATCGGCGCTAACTCCCCAGAAGATAGCACGGAAGTATCAATCGAAGATTCGGCGATGCCTTGGACCATCGCGTCGACCATGTCGCAAATACTCCCGGGCACATCGGACTTGATGAGTTGGCAAATCAATAATTTTGGTTTTCAAATGAGCTTGGATCCAAAAGTACCTGACAAGATCCAAGCGAGTTTGGCGCCAGTGATTTCAAAATGGCTTCGTGATGAAAACTTGGAGCCGAGCGAAATTGATGCTTGGGCAATTCACCCGGGCGGACCGCGAATTGTAGAAGCATCTGGAGCAGCTTTAGGATTGGACAAGTCACAGCTTGAGAATTCTTTTTCCATATTGCGTGACTATGGCAACATGTCGTCTCCAACCGTTTTATTCATCCTGGACCGACTTTCAAAAGCCGATCCATCAGCCCAGAACGCTGTACTGCTAGCATTCGGGCCGGGGCTTTGCATCGAAGCCTGCCTGTTGACACGATGCAGGTGATCGATTCCATCGACGAATGCAGTCTCATTACTATTGCGTAATGTTTGTGATCGTGAGAACAACAAATGCATGTGGGGCGAGAGTAAATTATCCCAAGCCTTTGCGTCCTTAAAACCGAACCCCCTATAATGCTCGAATTTGCCGATTTACGACTGAACTAGATAATCAAAACTATTGCAGGACGCGAAAGTCAGTCGATTAAACAGTTCCATCATTCTGTCCTCACGACGGACGAAAGGGCTATGCATGTTCCGGCTCCAACGAGTCATCTATAGACTGAACGATCGCGATGAAATCTGCTTCGTAAATCAACAATACGATGAGTTTGATCGGAGCAATGACAGTCCGACCATCATGTCTCAATCCGTTTTGAATCAGTCGCTATGGGATTTCATTGCAGGCGATACAACGAAAGAATTGTATCGAGAAGTCGTCAAACGCGTCCGAAATGGCAATCAAATACAATTCCAATTCCGTTGCGACTCGCCTGACTGTCGGAGACTTATGGCGATGAGTGTGTCGAGGTGTGAAAACGGAGAGATCGAGTTTACGGTGGATACACTGAGCAAAGAAATGCGATCGCCGACGATGCTACTCGAGCCCAACCTCACACGGTCCAACGAGTTTCTGCTTGTGTGCAGTTGGTGCAAAAAGGTTCGCATTCCTGAAGGTTGGGTTGAAGTCGAGGAAGCTATTAGTAAGTCTCATCTCTTAGAAAAGACGATACTTCCCGAGCTGACACACGGTATCTGCGACCCCTGCTACAAGACAATGAGCGAATTATTGATTGCTTCCAAGAATTCAGTGCCTGCTCCGAACTTTGCGACGGACCTAACTGCTTTGGATACATTCGTGCCATCGAGACATGCATGACCAAGTGACTTAGCACGTTCACTTCATCCGTTGGTTTGCCAATACTGAATCACTTAGCGCATTTTCATTCGAACCAATTAAGAAAGTCTCTTTAGCAAATCGAGAAACTCGCAATCAGCGAAAGCTTGCGCTGACGATCGGCTTGATTTGTCATCTGTCTTTGGGATAGAGACTGCTTGTTGCCGATCGCCTGTTGACGCGAGAGGGACAAAGCTCATCTTTGCTGTCGTGGCACGTGCCAAAACCTCGACATGCGTTTTGGCGAGTGTATCTAGCGGGCTAAGCCGACGATCGATTCGGTTTTCGCAATCAACTTGATTGGTGGTTGACGCACGAATAAACGCTTCATCGGGAGTTAGCAGAAAAGAACGCTGTGAGGGTGCATTGAGCGGAATATCCGAGAGACTTTTTCCGACGGTTAGCGCATTTGGTTTTGTGGCAAGCGACGCGATAAGTGCACGCGAGCTTACGTCGGCTTCTCCCTCGCCGCCTCCCGAATCGCCTCCAACTAGCCCAGTTCCACCGCCGGGCGATTCTCCTTCTCCACCACCACCATTGGCGTTTAGAAAGTTGATCACGGTCAGTGCATCGAGGGGCGTGAGGTTTCCATCACCCGTCACGTCAACGAATGGCGGCGTCGAAACGCTGCTGTCGAGCGGTCCTATTCCCCGCGAGTTCAACAAATTAATAATGAGCAACGCGTCCAGTGGCGTGACAGTCCCGGAGTCATCTACATCGACGGCAAAAATAAAATTGTTCCAGCGACTCCCATCAAAGTGGGCACCAAAATCGACGTGCGTTGCGGGAGCCTGAGAAGTGACAGTCGCCGATTGAATTCCCGAGCTGGGCGATGTCAGAGTAAATGATGTCGTTGGCGGAGTGACTCGAACTCGATAGTCACCATTGGGAAGATTCGTAAAGTAGTATCGGCCGTTGGCATCTGTCCTAGTTTCAGTTTTAGGACCGTACCGTAAATTGTCAATCTTGATTGCCGTACCTTGAGACCCCTTGATAATCGCATAAGCAATATCCGGCTGATCTCGACCAATTTGCAATAGTGCGGCTTGGCCGAGTGCAAGCGACTGGGTTGTCGCTCGATCGAGCAACTGACCGTTACTGTCGTAAACTTCCAAACGTCCGAAACTAGAACTTTCACCGCCGATCACGTCGACAGATACAAAACTAGTGTCGATTGAAAAGTCGATCTTTAGCTTATGATTTTCGCCACGCCATACAGGCAAAAAATCTTGCGTGAAAATTGAGTAAGGCCGAAAAACTTTGTTGCCTGTCGTAGCTTGGCTATCCACAAAGACACCCAAACCTCCATCCGCCTCAAGCCCCACGGTGTTCAGCGACACTCCGATGTAGCCATTGGATTCAAGCAGCCCCACACTTTGGTCGTCCGGCTCTACGCGTTTTTGCAGAACGAGAATTTGCCCACTTTCGTTGATCAACTGGACAGTTGCGTTGGGAAGTTTGCGTTCGCCTGCGTCCCATACACCATCGGAATCGGTGTCGGCCCACACGAAGCCATTGATTCCGCTTTTCCAAGTCGCGTCCGCTTTGGGTGAAAGCGTACCAAGAAACAGATTGCTATAAACTCCGGGCGTGCTCGCAACCGCACGGATCTCAATCGTTCCTTGAAGTCGTTGGCCTGTGGAAATCGAAAAGTCCAAGGCTTTTTTGTAGTCGTTAATAACCGCCGCGGTCAGCCAATCCCCTCC
>JANMNK010001228.1:0-8248 GCA_031373875.1 Pirellulaceae bacterium
ATGTCCTGCTTCAGCCGATCATCGAAACTGGGAAAACGGTCGCGATTGACCGCCACGTTTTCGACGAAGTTCAGTTCCAGCCACTGATCCGTGAAATGCTTTACAAATCGTTGGGCACGTGGGTCCGCGATCATGCGTTCGACTTGAGCGTCCAAGTTAGCTCGCAGCGTTCCGGCGGTTGCAAGTTCGATCAATCGTTCGTCGGGCATCGTGTTCCACAGAAAGTACGACAGCCGCGAAGAAAGTTCGAACTCATCGACCAACCGCTTCTCGTCCCCCGCAGGTTCTATCAAGAACAAGAAGTCGGGTTGAATTAGAACGAGGGCCAACGTTTCACGGATGGATTCCTCGAACGAAGGAAACTCCGGGCGAATTTCGTGATAGAATGCGACGAACTTATGGACTTCCGCTTCGGTGGGTTTTCGTCGAAACGCTCGGGCCATAAACCGCTGCAACACTTGAGCGACGTACGACGGTGATTCGCGTTCTGAGTCTGTTGCTTCGAACAAGATTTGCCGATGCGAGTCCGGCGGCCACTGTTCGTGATTGTTCCCATGGAATTCGACCGACTGGATCGACACCGTCGGCAGATGGTCTTCATTGGCGTAGGTCGTTTTGCCACTCTCGTCTTTTTGTGATTGCGGTAGGGGCGACTTGTCGTCGTAAACATTGCGGACGCGAACCACCAGTCCAGGAAACTTGCCCTGGCCTCGCACGGGCAACGGAAAATTCTCCAATCGCCCCCGAAATTCAAAAGTCTGCGATTCGGGCGAAGTCACTTCCACCAAGTCGAACTCGCGCATGAGGATCTCGGTATCGATCTGATAACCGACCGAGACCTCCAACAGTGGGTAACCGGTCGCTGGTTTGAGGTCCGCGGTCAATTGCACTCGCACGAGAAAGTCACCATCGTCTGGATAGTTGTCGACCATCTTGACCAGGAACTCTTGACGCCGACCCAGCCGATTGGATCGTTCCGCTTCGCCCAACCAATTGTCGATGCTTGTTGTCGTGAAAGTGTGATGGATCGCCGGTGGCTGTTCGCCTTGGACGATCACCTGGTCCATGGCTCGGCGGGCGGTCGCTAAATAATATTCAAGCTGAAGGGATGACATCTGCAAAGACCGACCATTGTTGTGAAAACCGTCGGCAGACACAGCATCGGGCGGCAAGTCTCGCGCGTAGTCCATCTCCAGCCCCAACAGATCCTGCATCGTGTGCTGGTACTCGACTCGATTCAGTCGCCGGACGACGACGCGTCCATCTGTTTTGCGGCGTTCTGCCAAAGCTGCATTGATAGAATTGGATACCCATTGGGTGACGGTTATTAAATGTTCGCTTGAGAGTGGTTCTTCGTCCGAAGGCGGCATTTCGTTGGCTTGGAGCGCGTTTAGCACGTCGTGCCAGGACTCGGTCGCGGCCCGGTCGTCATTCAAGTTGATCGAAAGGTTGTCCAGGCGGACGTTTGATTCTTGAACATCGGGGCCATGGCAACGAATGCAATGCTTCTGCAGGATGGGTAAGACATCGCGTTCGAATTGAATATCGTCGTTACCAGCATCCGCGTTTAGCAACGAACAGAAGCTAGAAAGGTAGCTCAAGCCAAAGGAAACAAGAAACCACCAAGAAATAGTATAGACAGGCATTAGTGATGGTATTGGAGAATCGGGAGGCGGGACAAAGGGTAGGTGGGCGTTGAATTCAACTCTCCCAGTCTAACCGATTTTGTAGTCGGCAACCACGCTGAATCTTTCTGGAAATCTAACTGCGCAATCGCACCAATGTGGGAGCGTAGCGAAAAACAATAAAAAAAATGAAAGGACGCACGATATTATTGGAGGGCCAACTTTTATCGCTCCCACTTCTGTGGTCGTCGCTACAAAGCCAAATCCAAAGCTCGCGAACTGCCGGCGGAATAGCTCCTGGTCCTGCAGTTCTACAGTCGTGCATTGAACCTTGGCTGCAGGGCGACAGAATGCTTTGGGTACCGAATCGCCAAGGTCAACTTCTGTCGATTACTTTCGCACCTAGCCGATTTGACTTCCGTCAAAGAGTCGCTTGCTCCGACGGCGGAGCTTGGCGATCAACCGAACAATCATCGATTATGGGGTTCTCGCGATTGAGTTTCTTTTACCTAATGTTTTGGGTGGATTAAAAGCGTATGTGTCTTCATTGAGTCACTTCATTTGGAGTCATTAAGTATTGAGCAGCGGAATTTTTTGGAGCCGGAAGGTGCCATCGCGGGACTATTTCTAGATTGGGGTGTTTCGCGGGATATGGTGCGCAACGGCTATCGAACTGGCAGGTTAATCTTATTGGCGACGGCTGCTGCTTCGGGTTGCTTCCCGCTGCACACACCCTACTACTACTACTGCACACACCCTACCGCGACGGCTTCTGTTGTAGCGGATTTTGAGCGGGAGGCTCTAATTGTTGACATGGCGGGACTTGAGCTCTAAAATCAAGGATAAGGACGGATTTGTCTTTATTTGCGAACTACGTCAGGTGCTCTTAGTGTATTCGTTTTATTCCAATCGAAAGTACTTTATTGGCAGCACGTTTTGTTCTGCAATGATAGGGTTGTTTCGTTTGGTAGTGAATCGCGTGACGATGACCATTTCCCTTACGTTGCTGCTGAGTCATTTCGCGCCCAAATCGATCTTCGCAGGCTGTGGCGCCTCGCTTGAAGATGGCGCGTATGTGCGGCATCTATTCTCATCAGAGGGAGCGAGTTACGATTCTTTCTCGAAATTCTATGTGGGACGCATCGCTTACTTCGATGGCAAATTGCTGTTGTCAACTTCGTTTGCTGTTGGATATCACGATTCAGATTCCAGTCCCTGCCTGCGATGCCGTCAATTGCCTGGATCTGTACCTGTACATCCAAGCTTGACCTCGAGCAAACCGATTCAATCCATTCGAGCCGATGAAGGAATTCGAATTCGGGAGAAAGAGATCTCAACTCGACGCGAGCTCGAATCAGACCTGTTTGCTGTGCAAGTATTTTCCGAAGAGATTCTTCGCCCTCCTCGAGCAAATTGAAATCAAGCTAGTAGTTTGCTGAACAATGAAAATAAGAAAATTTATTGTTCGGTATGTTCTTGCGAGTCATTTTGATCCAGCAATGAACACATTTGATTTCTATCTTTGCATTTTTTGTTACTGAAAGAACGGGTCTTATCATGAAGACAAATAAATATCGTCCTGGTTTTACGTTAGTCGAGCTTCTCGTTGTTATCGCCATCATCGGCGTGCTCGTAGGATTGTTGTTGCCTGCTGTGCAAGCTGCTCGTGAAGCGGCTCGACGGATGAGCTGCAGCAATAATCTTCGGCAAATTGGATTGGCGCTTGCTAATTACGAGAGCGCTCACAAGGTCTACCCATTTGGGAAAGGTGCGAGTTATTTTGGCGCACCTGTTTACGCTCGTTGGTCGCAGCACGCGTTGATGCTTCCTTTCTTAGAAGAGACCAATCTTTACAACATGATCGATTTTCGATTTCCGCCGGAGACACCGGGAATGGGAGGCGTCCTCGCGTTTATGCCTGCCTACAACAATCCCAACGGTGAAAACAAAGCTGCGTGCCGAACTGTCGTGGTGAATTTCTTTTGTCCTTCGGATCAAAGACCTGCGGACATAACTTGGCAAGCGCAGAATAATTACGTTGCGAATCAAGGCGGTTGGTTGTGTGATCGAGGTGATTTGCCAGCGGCACCGACAGACAATTCGCCGGGCGAGTTTCAAACAGGCGTCTTTTACTATTTGAGCGGATGTCGGGCAGGCGACGTCAAAGATGGCTTGAGCAACACGGCATTCTTCAGCGAAAAGGTTCGCGGGCAAGGCGTGATTCCGGACCGTCGATCGACTATGTATGTCATACAACATCAGACGTCACGCGATGCAACTTACAATGCTTGCCAAGCCGTCAACCCGAACACGGCGACGCCTTTGACTATGAAATGGGGTTATAGCTGGGTCATGGGCGAAAACTGCTGCACGCAGTACAACCACGTTGCCAAACCCAATTCCAAGTCTTGCGGTGGGGTTGGATTCCCTGGCACGATGACAAACATGGCAATGCAAGTTTCCGCAGCGAGTTTGCATCCGGGTGGTGTCCAAGTTCTGATGGGTGATGTATCCGTCCAGTTTATCTCCCAGGACATTGATCTCGAAGCATGGCGCGCTTTGGGGACTCGGTCCTCCGGTGAAAAACCACCACGAGATTTCTAATCAACAGAGGCGGATTCCCGATGTTAGAAATACCTAAAAGGCGATCGTTTTTGATCGTCTCTGTGGTGGCATGGTGCTTGGCTAATTTCGGCTGTCGTGAAAAGCAGCTCAACTATGTGCCAACCCTATCGGATTCCGAAGGAGCATTGGCCGCGGCACTCGATGCTTGGAAAGCAGGCTTGCCTGCGGGTGAAATTCCCAATACCAAACCGCTGGTGCATGTTACGGACCAGAACCGTAACCCCGCACAGCAACTTGAAAGCTATAACGTTATCGGCGAAGTTCCCGGTAGTGCAGGCAGAACGTTCGTTGTGAATCTTCACTTGACGGACCCAATCGAAGAAATCAAAACGCAGTACATCGTTGTCGGTATCGATCCAATATGGGTTTTTCGGCAGGAAGATTACGAATTGCTGATGCACTGGGATCACCATATGCCGTCAAAATTAGGTACGAAAGCTGTTGAAGAGAACAAGAACGAAGGCAAATAATTTTTCGCATTCCGGTTCATGGTTGGTTCGGGTTCAATGAGTACATCCAATTCAAATTCGTCCAGCACGGATTCTCGAACCACGCGATCGATAATGTTCAAGAGCCTCGAAGTACGACTTCGTTTTTTCTTGGGCATTGGCTTCTTGGCGATCTTAGCAACAACTTGGCCATGGATACGAGTCGCCTGGGACTATCTACTGTCCTTAACTAAGTCAACTTCAAACGAATCCGTAGTATCGGGAGATACGGAATACTTTTGTCCGATGGACCCAGGAGTGATCTCTGGTTGGCCAGCTATTTGCCCAATCTGCAATATGGATCTTATCACTAGAAAAAAAACGGATGCAAAATTGTTGCCAGAAGGCGTCGTGTCACGCATGCAGTTTTCGCCTTACCGTATTCAATTAGCCGGCGTTCGCACCGTCCCTGTAGTCAAATCAGAATCGCTTGGCAAAGAAACGGCAGATACTGATCCAACCGAAGCTGCGCTTAACACGTCTCGTTTGGGCAACGATGAAAAACTGCTGATTCCTACCACCGCAGTGATTAGGAACGGAGACGACCGAATTGTCTATGTTGAATCGATGCCGGGCATGTTTGACGGAATTCTGGTCAAGCTTGGCGAACAACAAGGCACGTTCGTCGAAGTGCAATCGGGCTTAAAAACTGGACAACGCGTAGTTGCAATCGCGTCGTTTCTCGTTGATGCGGAGTCGCGGCTTAACCCTAGTCTCGCGACGCAATACTTCGGTGCCACTGCCCGAGCATCTTCCCCCCCGCCTCTGCCAAAAAGAAAAAACGAACTAGCGCAACTGACTCTCGACCTGACAGGAAACGAATTGGCGTTTGTCTTAAAGCAAAAAAATTGCCCAGTAACAGACGAACCGCTAGGATCGATGGGAAACCCAATCATCATCGAAGTATCAGGCAGGAAAATTGCCATATGCTGCCTTGGATGCGAAGACCGCATTCGCGAAACGCCTGAAAAGTATTTTGCAAAGGTCGATGCTGCTTTGAAGGAATCTGCTGATAAGAGCAATGCTGACGCTAACACTGCGGACGGGGGTGATTAAGGCGTTTTGTGAGCACTTTGATTTGCTCCACGTCTGCCTGGCTCATGTTCGAAGCTTACTTCATGTTGTTGATTCGGTTCCGCTGGGCGGTCTTGATTGCAGTCGCTCTGTGGGGTGGGATTGGAGTATGGTCCGCTCTTCGTTCTCCCGTTGATGCGTTGCCTGATTTATCGGAAAATCAAGTTCTCGTCTACGCCAACTGGGATGATCATTATCCGGATGAAATTGATCGCGAAGTCACGCGACCAATCGCTGATGCACTGGGGGGAATTCCCGGTGTTGTTTCTGTTCGCGGCTCGAGCGACGTTGGAACTTCGCTTCTGCACTTTATTTTCGACGACGAGGTCTCGCTTAAGGCGGCCAGAGATCGGATTAGTGAAAGATTGGTTAATACGAAAATTAACCTTCCAGAAGGTGTTACGGCGCTACTTGCCTCGGATGGAATATCAACGGGTCAGATTTTCTGGTACACAATCCAAGGCACCACTGAAAACCTTGCCCATTTACGCGAAATCAATAGCAGCACGATCATACCGCAACTCTCGTCGGTCCCGGGCGTTGCCGAGGTCGCGGGCGTCGGCGGATTTGTACCCGAGTATCATATCCAACCCGACCTACAGAAGCTGGCTGAGTCGCAGTACACATTAGACGACTTCGAGAAGGCCTTGCGTTTTTCGGTTTCTAAACCTCTTTTTCAGCAGGTAGCCCGAAGCGAGGTTGGAAATTCAACGAGCATTGCGAATGATGCGTTTGTCAATACCGAGGAAATATCAGATTCCTTAAGGCAAGAAATGTCTCGGATCGAGCAACTTGAAAAGGCTCAAGTTACTTTTCCTGACGGCAAACAATTTTCTGTTCGCTCGCTTGGGAATGTATCTCTTGCAGCATCACCGCGTCGCGGGGTTTTTGTAAATGACGGAAATGAAGTTGTTGGTGGAGTGGTCCATATCAAGAACGGTGCAAACCCTCTCGCCGTGATTCGTGATGTTCGAGCAAAGATTGGTTATGTAAACGACCATTTACCAAACAGCATACGTATTGTTCCCGCATATGACCGGACACCGCTGATCCAAGGTGCTATTGGTACTGTCACTCGCACGCTGCTGGAGTCAATTCTTGTAACGACGCTTTGTGTTGTGGTCGTGCTACGGCATCTTCGCACTTCGCTCGTTATTACCGTAATGCTGCTCATGTCGGTCGTAAGCGCCTTTGGTTGCCTTGCCGTTTTGCGAGTTTTGGGAATTGCAGATGTGCAATCGAACATCATGTCTTTGGCGGGCATTGTCGTTTCGATTGGCGTTCTTGTCGATTCGTCGATCGTTGTAACCGACACGGTCACGCACCGCCTAAAACTTGTTTATGGCGATCGTCCAATCGACGGCGACATCCGAAGAATTGTAGCTCAGTCATGTGCGCACGTTGGCGTCCCCGCTTTCTTGGCGACATTGATCTTGATCCTTTCCTTCAGTCCGGTATTCGCATTAAGCGGGATTGACGGTCGCATGTATCGACCCTTAGCTTGGACCAAGACTCTCAGCCTGGCATCGATGGCATTGCTAACGGTAACCCTCTTGCCGGTCGCGTGCGATGTTCTCATTCGCGGTCGACTGCGAAAAGAAACGGATAGCGCTATTATTCGATCATTCGCTGGAGTGTACCGTCCCATTCTGGCGTACCTTTTGCTCGACCCGACATTCTTGATTGCGATGCTAGGCATGACGATAGTTGCGGGTGCGACAGTGACAGGCATCGACTGGCTGATTCGTTCAGTGTTGATAATAGCCTTGGGAAGTTTGTGGCTTTGCGGGCAAGGTGCGAGGCGTAGGTTGCTTTTGTCCCTTACTCTCATCATCTGGACCCTTTTCCTTCAGTCGGCGGTGTCGCCGATAACTCTTGCGCTCCGATTGCCATTGGACGAAGGCATGGTAATGGACATGCCGATTACGATCCCACGAATTACGATAGGGCAAGCGGCCGATGATTTAAAAGCTAGGAACATGATACTGTGCAGGTTTCCAGAAGTGCGCATGGCGATTGGTAAAGCAGGTCGTGCGGACACGCCTTTTGACCCAGCACCAGTGGACATGATTGAAACGATGGTCGAGTTCCGCAGCAAGCGGTTTTGGCCAAGTCGTCGTTTGATGACCGCTGATGCACAGCGTCACGTTCGTAACTGTATCGCGACGATTGCAGACGAGAAGATGATTGATCGACCCAACCTGCCCGAAGCGTTGGTGGAAGAAATTCTCGCTGCAGGTCTCATTCGATTTGACGCAATCCAACGCGAGTTTTGTTGGCAACGCAATCAGTCGAAGATGGCCGACTTGAATCGGATACTCGTCGGGGAATTAGTCGAGCAATTCATCCAAGATATTCAGCGACAGAAGCTTGTCTCGCGGGATATCTCACTATCTGCCCAATCTGCGATCGTCGATCAAGTTTATCTCGATGTAA
>JANMNK010001232.1:0-9683 GCA_031373875.1 Pirellulaceae bacterium
TTACATCGAAGCAGGTGTATGTGAACCTGAAAATCAGCCCAATGCGAGCACCGCTATGAAAGCATTTTATCTATCGGCAACCGAGGTCTCATGCGTGCAGTTTGAAAAATTCGTGAAAGAAACGCGGTATAAGACCGGCGCTGAACAGCAGAGGAAAAGCTCTTCATTAACGTGGCGGAAAAACCTCAATGAGCTCGGACCGCATTACCCCGTCGTCAGAGTATCGTTCGGTGACGCGTGTGCCTATTGTGACTGGCTTAGTAGAGTTGAATCGAGAAATTACCGATTGCCGACGGAGGCGGAGTGGGTTCGTGCTTGTGGCTCGGAATTCAATGACAAGATCGAAAAGCGCGAGCTAATTGCTTGCGGTACGGGGCCAAAGAACACGAGAAGATTAACAGAAATGTTGGGCAATGTAAGTGAGTGGTGTGACTCATTTTATTCTGAAACATCGCCATCGACGCTGATTACCGGCGAAGCGTTCATTATCACGCGAGGGGGAAGTTTCGACAGTTGGAAAACTCAAACGCCAGGCCATCGCGATCGCACCGCAGCGGGCTTTGGGAATCCGTCTGTTGGCTTTCGTGTGGCATGCGATTGATCAAAAGAAGAAAGACAACTGAAAGAATGGGCAGCTCCCAATAGCACTGTCGGGTTGTATGCAGCCTTCAATTTGGCTCCCGAGCATTTTGCTTAATTGCAATGTTTGATGACAGAAAAATTGAGGGTAGAAAGATAAACTTGTCTTTAGTATCCGACACGACAACGAAAAAGGAAAAAAACCGGTTGACTTCAGCCGACTTTACAAGGATCAGCGTCGTGATGAAATTCACCCCATTTTTTTCGCATTTTGTACTCGCTATTAGCTTGCCATTGGGGTCAAGCATGACTTTTGGGTCTCAAGGTCAACTTGCTGAAGGTAGAGTCGAGCGACCACTTTCGATTCTGGAAGGAAAGATCGAGGACGTTGACGGTAAACCTATTGAGGGTGCCTTGATCGTTGAGAATGCATTGTTGCGTATGGTGTACGATGACTCACCTACGGTTCAAACGCACACCAATAAAGATGGTCATTTCCGGCTAGAAAAAACTACGTCCAGTTCTTGGGGACTTACCGCCAATGTCCTCGCACCGGGATTTGCGAACGATTTGCTGACGTCAGTGCACATGACACTTCCTGATCGAATCATTCAACTTCATCGAGAGGAATCTGTTCGGATTCGCGTCCTGGATCCGTCCGGTAATCCCGCAGCGGGCGTCCGCGTTGCACCTTGCAATATCGACTTTCAAATCGCCTACCACACCATGCGACTTTCAGAAGAACAAATGGAACTAATTGCATCGGTAACCAATGATGAGGGCTTCGCTGAGTTGATTGGGACAACCAATCGGGAACTAAAAACAATTTCGGTCAAATTGCCGAATGCAGGCTGGATTGAGTACGTCGTCCCGGAAGAACGTGATCCGAAACAGACCATTGATATTCGACTATCGAAAAACGTAGGATCCCTGCAAGTTCGCATCGTTGATCATCAGGGTGATCCCGTTTCTCGATTTGGTATAGTGGTATCGGCCACCCCCGAGGCGACGAATTCTTTAACGATCAAAGATACTGTCGCCACTTGCCATAAGTACGGCTTCACAAATTCTAGGGGAGAATGCTTGTTCGAAAATATCGCGGTCGGAGTAGTTGATGTAGTGACCAGAAACTTTGACTCGGACGGTCGAGTTGCCAGTGCGGGGTTGGTCGAAATACCGAAATATGGAATGCAAAAAATTGAACTTCGACTTCCCCAGACTCAACGTGTCTTTGTCTCTGTGATCGATTCATCAGAATTCGAATCCCATTCCGGTATCGAGGTCCTATTTCGCAGGAAACGCGATAATGTAAATGAAGTTGAAACTGTATTGACCAATGAAGATGGGATAGCCGAAGTCAACTTGCCCGAGGGCACTTGGGAATACGAAATTCAAAATCTGGGCACATTGCCCGAAGGCCGCTGTCTCGTATTCCCCGAAACGCGCACTGTCAAAATCACGGCCAAACAAAAATCGCCAACTCTAACGCCACTTATGATTAAGAAAGGAAGGTTGATTGAGGGTAGGGTCCTCGACATCGATCCGAAAAAAATGCGATCTCTCGCGTTATATGCATCAGCGAAACTCCAATCCGGCGACGAAGAGTATTTTGAGGGCCGACTACTGAGCGATGCAACGTTTCGCATTTTCGTCACAGAGGAAGCGTCGGATGAAGACATAAAAGATTTTCGACTATTCTACGAGCCTTTATCAGTCGAATCGAGATCACCTTGGCTACTTAGGAAGAAACCGAAAACCCCGACTCAAGAGTAAATGGTGGGCTGACAGCTATCCAGTTCAGCGGGGGCGTCTGTCCCCTTGGTTTGATAATTGCATCTGGGATGCAAGACCGGATTGGCTGGTGCTTGTGAAGCTGAGCGGCCGAGATTGTTTATCGTGAAGCCGCGAGGCACCGGGGGTCGTGATGCGGGTGAGATTGTATGCCAAGATGGTCGACTATGATTCACGGCGAACCTCCTCAATAGACAAAATGGACGAAGATTCGTGATGCAATCGATCGTAAGATACCACTTTGATGACGAAGGGTGGTGGATGGCGGTTTTGGGGTGTGGGCCTGGGCAGCATTTGCGTCATGATCCGCCTTGGATGAATCGCGAGTGGGTAACGACCGAGCAAGGTCGCGGGTCGATGATTGGTTTTCAACTTGATTGCAAAAAGTGCAAGGAAAATGCTCCAAAGGATTTTCCGGAAGGCCTTCTCGAAGATTAATAGCGTGTGTAGGTCGCATTAGAAGTTGCCCGACAAAGTATGTTTTGTGTTCACTCGGCTCGGATTGATCGCAGGTAGGTGAGAGACGTTGTTCATTGATCGATCTATTCGATGCAGTTTGCCATCGTGTACGGTTTAAATTCCGTTTGCCCGGACGAGTTATAAGGGGCTTTCTATGGAGGAATAGCCGCAGGTTGGTGCAACCGAATGGTGTGTTGCGTGGTCGTTGTATTATCAATGCGATTTGGTGAATGACGGTTTTTGATTTGGAAAAATGGACGTCTGTTTCGGACACGACCACTTCACACACCCTACATTGCTACATTGCTGAGGTCAGATGATGAATGGTGTGTTGCGTGGTCGTTGTTTTATCAATACGATACCGGGTAAACGCTTTTTGCTTTGGAAAAATGGACGATGATTTCTCACGCGACCACTTCACACACCCTACTTTCACTTCACACACCCTAATTTACTTTTGAAATCCGCGAGTCGCTCAGTTTCGAATGATGCAGGGCCATTTTGAAAAGTTACTTTGCGAACAATAGCTTCATGAAAAAATATGTCCCGTCAATCTTGATCGGGCTGGCTGGAATTGCGTTGGCAATGGGGCTGCTCGTCTATGGCGGGCAAGTCATATTGCGGGCACAGGTTGAGGCGTCAGATATTTTCATGGTGCGGGCCGATGGTGCTCGACTGGGTGCTCGGCCGGCTCGCACAGATATCGTGATTGTTCATTACGATCAACGAACCGCCACTGAGCTTGGCTTTGTCCATTCCTACCCAAACGATCTAACGCTGTATCGAAAACTGATCGATGCGGGAGCGGCGGTTGTGTTTGATACTCGAATGATTGCGGCAGCGACACCGGAAGCTTTTGCAGAAGTAAAACCACTTCTCGATGGCATGCTGGCGATCAGCAACCAAGGGCAAGTCATGCGAGATGTCTGGTTGTCTTCTGGTCTGCAAGCTGAGCATGGTGGACCGTTGCAGCATCTTATTTCGCAAAACGTGATCAACTCTCACCCGCACGCTGTGCCAACGGTCGCTACTCGTTTGTATCCGCTTACAGTCTTTCTCCAAAGCGGCGTTTGCGAGACGGCTCCCTTGATGATTTGTCGCCGAGTGTGGGATCAAAGTCACCCTACGTCGACAGAAATCGGTGAGGAGCTTAGACGAAGTGGTGTTATGTCCAAATGGCATGAAATTGCGCCTGATGTTGTTCCAAAAACAGAAGTCCCCCGAACACCTTATCGAATCGCTGGACACGAAATCACTTGGCAGCCATTCTTGCCTGCTACGATGTTGGTCCCTCCGTGCTCTTTTTGGGTGAGCTACGATCCGCCCATTTCCGGATACGATCATCGCTCCTACATCGACATTTTCAAAGGCAATATTTCCAGCGACCTAAAAGGCAAGATTGTTCTCATTGGCCATTCCGTCGATATCGATCCGACGTCGGATACATACAGTGTCCCTAACTTGACCGGCAAAGCTTCGGCTGCCGAAGTTGTCGCAATTGCCACGCAGACTTTGCTGGACAATCGCAACATGCACCCGATGCCCGTCGCCACGAATGGGCTCATTGCCGCTGTTTTCATTTTTGGAATTACATTTGTTGCTGGCATCACGCGACCGATTCGTGCAATTGTAGCCGTGTTCTTGGGCTTGATCGCCTACTACGTTTTTGCCGTGTTCGCATACCGTTCAGGATGGTATGCCGATTTCTTAGTCATACCAGCGAGCGTTGTTGTAGCGAGCATTCCTGCGGCGGCGTTTAGCGCTTGGATTAGTTTGTTGGCAAGGCAGCGCGTCGTGGATCTTTTCGGTCGGTACGTCCCGCGGGCTATCGTTAACGAGTTGATTCAAAGGTCGCAACTTGAATCGTTAAGGATAGGGGGCGAGAAACGAGAAGTTGCGGTCATGTTTGCCGACATCCGCGGCTTTACTGATTTTTCCCAAGACATGGCACCTGAAGAAGTTGTCATTCAATTGAATTCGCTTCTGGAGATCATGGTCAACTGCACTTTCGAAAACGAAGGGACGCTGGACAAGTTTATCGGGGATGAGATCTTGGTCTTGTTCAATGTCCCGATTGACCAAGCGAACCACGTTGAACGCGCGGTCAAGACGGCGATCAGTATTCAACGCCGATTGGCGGGGCATTACTCGGGTCTCCAAGTCGGTATCGGCATCCATCGCGGCGAAGCCGTTGTTGGTAACATTGGGACGCCACAGCGCATGGAGTACACCGCGATTGGGAGTACCGTGAATATCGCATCTCGATTATGCGACCTGGCCCGTCCCGGCGAAGTGATCGTATCGCAGCCCATCGTAGAACTTGTCCCCAAGTGGGTTACGGCCCAGTCAAAAGGTTTTGTAACCGTCAAGGGAATCAAGACGCCACTCGAAGTTTTTAGTATCGACGTGGACCAGTCAAAAGTGGAATGAATAGTGTCGAAGTGGAGAGAGGAATGGTGCAGGGCAGAGTGGCTTGAGACTTACGCGGCGCGTTTGCGGGTGGGTTGTTCGGAGAGGATTTCGCCGTCGTCGCCGACGTCTTCGAAGCGGACTGCGACTTGTTTGCTAACGCCGCTTTCTTGCATGGTAACGCCGTACAATGTGTTGGCGGCGGTCATGGTCTTTTTGGAGTGAGTGACCACGATAAACTTGGTCCAGTGCAAGAACTCTTTGAGAACTGTCACGAATCGACCGATGTTGGCTTCGTCGAACGGTGCGTCCACTTCGTCAAGCACGCAGAACGGGCTTGGACGGAACTGGAATATGGCCATGATCAAGGCTACGGCGGTCAAGGCTTTCTCGCCACCGCTTAACAGTGAATTCGACAAAGCTGTTTTGCCTGGTGGCGTTGCGACGATTTCGACGCCGCATTCCAGCACGTCTTCGCCTTCTTCGAGAATGATATCGGCCGTTCCGCCGCCGAAGGACTTGCGATACAGCAATTGAAAGTTCTGGCGAATGGCTTCGAGCGTTTCGAGAAAGACTCGGCGGCTATCTTGATTGATTTTGGCGATGATTTTCAAGATCGCGTCGCGAGAATCGGTAAGGTCTTGATAGTGACCTCTCAATGTTTCGTAACGCGTTTGCAATTCATCAAGTTCACGAAGTGCTTCCATGTTGACATCACCGACTTGCGTAATGTCAGCTTTCAAACGAGCGACTTGTGTTTCGGCGTCTGCTCGATTATCCAGTGGCGGCGTCGATTCGATCAATTGAGGGTCTTGCAAATCGATTTGATAGTCTTCGGACATGCGCTGTCGAAGCTGAACGATGTTGGTCTCGACCAACTTTAGTTCCGAGTCGACTTGAGCAAATCGGTCACGGCATTTATCGCACTGACGTTGAATCGAGTCGACGCGTTTTTGAAGTGACTGTCTTTCCAAGCGAACTTGGTTTGCCTCGGTCGCTCGCAATCGAAGGGCTTCGGACACGATTTCCAAATCAAGGTACAACGATGCAAGCTGGCTGGTCGCTTCGAGCGTAGCCAGTTGAATATTTTCTCGTTTCTTGGCGATCGCAGCCAATTGATGGCGAGCATCGGAGACGGCTGAGTGACGTTCATCATGGTCGCGAGCGAGTTGTTCCAGGGCGGTTCGCAGGCTCTCGATACGTTGTTCGATTTTCGCTTGTTGAACGCGATGGGCGGTGACTTGTTCGCTCAGTTTCTTGCGATCTGCGTCGCGAAGATGGGCGTGTTCGATGGCTGCTTCGAGGATCTTGTTGGCTTCGCCGGCCAATGTAGAAAAGTGAATCGATTGTTCGTCGCAATGGTTGATTCCGGACAGCAGCGATTCGAGTTCCGTGGCCATCTCGTGTTGTTCAGCGAAAATGCCGTGCCGCATCGTCGCCAATTCGTGCTGGCGACTCTTGGAGGCCTCGACTTGGACGCTAAATGCGAGAGCCACTTTCGTGCAGCTCCGCGATTCCTCGTCCAGTTCCTTGACCTTAGACTCCAATTTCTCGATGGTTTCTTGGAGGCGAAGTGTTTCTTTGGCGTGTTGTCGAATGTTGAGTTCGTAATGCTTGATCTCTTCACGGGCCGTCTGCATTTCGCTACGTCGGGCGACAATCCCAAGCGCCGATTGCAGCGAACCCAATGTCAACGTCCCGTCCGAATCGATGCGTTCGCAGGACGCAGTTACGAATCGCAACCCGGCACCGCGAAAATGGCTTAGATCAAGCGCAGTGGAAAGGGTATCTACCAACCAAGTTGTACCGAGGAGGAATCGAATAAGCGGTTCAAAGTCCGGTTGGAATTTCACCATCCGATCCGCGCGACCAATCACACCGCGCAGTCCGTCAAGCTGAATCTTTTCTCCGGATTTTCGACCGGTCAGTCGGTCCATACGGAGCAGGGAAACACGGCCATCGATTTGCAAATTGCCATCGCGAAGCAACTGAATGAGTTGGCCATCGGCGAGAACGACGGTCTCGGCTGAGTTGCCCAGCGCTACATCGATCAGCGGAGCGAGGTGCATGTCGATTTCGATTAAGTCGGCAACCAATCCACGAATGGTAGACCAAGGCGTTTCGTTGGACTGTTTGGCCAGTTCGATCACTTGTCGAGCACCGCGTCCAACACCTTCTTGTTGTTGTTCGAGTTGTTCGAGTAGTGCCAGTCGCTCGCGCGTGCCTTCCAGCTTGCCTTGCATACTAACGGCTTCGGATTGACGTTGGCTGTACGATTGGCGGAGGGATTCTAGTTCGCGCTGATGTGTTTCCCAGACGTCGTGAGCTTCGGATGCTTTGGACTGCAAGCGTTCTTGTTTGATGGCGAAGTCGCTAAATTCTTTTTCGATCGCTTCGAGTTGCACGTCGACTTGTGCCAATTGTGCTTGGCGAGCGGCGAGGCTTTTCTCGAGTTGGGCCGTGCGTTTTTTCGAAGACTCGGACTGGCTGGCAAATTCCATCGCTTGACGTAGAAAGCCGACATGTTCGTTTCGTCGGGATTCAACGATGGCTCGTTGCTCGAGAATTTCTGCTTCGAGTCGATGAAGCTCGTCGTTTACCGCATGCAGCAGATTCGATGCGTTTTCGTGCTCTTGGTCAAGTTCGGTCAGAGCGTGTTGACGTTGGGCGACTTCGTCGGCGGTCAGTTCGGCGCGGCGACGCAGAGCTTGCAGGCGAGTTTGGAGAAGCTGCGATTCGGAGTCGAGTTCGATGCTACGGCTTCGGAAACCTTCTTGTTGGCTTTCGAGAACAACAATCTCTTGTCGAATATTGCCTTGACGCTCTTGTTCATTCTGAGCATGAGACGCAAGTTCTTGGAGACGCAATTCGACTTGCTGGGCTTCGGCTTGCGCGTGTGCGACATCGGATTGGAACTGTGTAAGCTGGGCTGACAGTTTTGCGGATTGTGCGGACACTTCATCGCGACGCGACTGCAATTGGGATTGTTCGGCCAATCCGATTTTTGTCCGCATGAGGTTCAGTTTCTGAACCATCTCGCGATAACGGCGAGCTTTTTCAGCTTGATTTTGCAGCGTTTCGTAGCGGACGCGGACTTCTTCGACGATGTCTTTCAGGCGAACCAGATTTTGGTCGACCCGGTCGAGGCGACGTTGGGCTTCGACACGTTTGGCTTTAAAGCGGCTGATGCCGGCGGCTTCTTCGAAGATCACGCGACGATCTTTAGGGCTCGCTTGGAGCATGCGATCGACTTTGCCTTGTTCGATCAAACTGTAAGCGTCGACGCCGACCCCGGTTCCGCGAAAGAGGTCTTTGACATCTTTGAGACGGCAAGGGTTGCGGTTGATCAGGTATTCGCTTTCACCGCTACGGTAGACGCGGCGTGTGACATGGACTTCTGCGGCGTCGACCGGCAGGAGACCTTTATCGTTATCAAAAACGAGAGTGGCTTCGGCGCTGTTCGCGGGCTTGCGACCGCCGGCAGCAGAACCTTTGAAGATCACGTCGGCCATGTCAGCACCGCGAAGGCTCTTGGCGCTCTGAGCACCGAGCACCCATTTGATGGCGTCCACGATGTTGGACTTGCCCGAGCCGTTTGGTCCGACGACTACGGTGATTCCCTCGGGGAAATCAAACCGAGTCTTATCGGCAAAGCTCTTAAAGCCAACAAGTTCGAGAGCCTTGAGCATAGCGTGCGATGGTTCCTAAAGTTGTAATCTTTGTGCAAAATTGAATTGTGCAGAAATGAATATTTCGCATGTCGACAGGCTGCGAGATTCGGCGCAGTCGGTACTGGACTTTCCTTATTCGTCTTCCTCGGCTGACTCTTCTTTCTTGGTAGTTGACGCCGTGAAAAATCTGCGGACATCCCACCAAGCGCGTTGACTGTTATCGTCCGAATCGTCTTGGACATGGATATCGCCTTCTTCTTCGCCGAGACCTTCCAAAGCATCGATTCCCGAAGAGTTACTCATTCTTTCTGCAACACGCTCCGAACCTGGTCGAGGGTCGATTGCCAACGGGCAGGACATCCATTTATTTCGATGACATTCGTCAAGCAACTGAACCATATCGCTGTACGTTGCGCCGACTCGGTACATTCCATTGACAACGCTTCGCAAATCGGCATCCGTTGAAATTGAAATCTCTTCGGCGTTTGGTTCAAATCGCACGATGCGTACTTTTCCGGTGGCAGGGTCAGGACGAACAATGAGTCGAGGATTGACTTCGACATGGGACTGAAGTGCAATCGTTGGGGTATTGCCAAAGATCACGATCTCAGGACGGTCGCGAAGCGATATGACAACGGCAGGCGAGGGGCTGGCAATCTGGACGAGACGGCCAATGTCGCCCAGTTTTTCACCGACGACGATCGAATCTCTTGGATTCTGGCGATAGAGGGCATTGAATGCTCCGTAGCGAACTTCGGGCTCAGGGGACTGCAG
>JANMNK010001240.1:0-12079 GCA_031373875.1 Pirellulaceae bacterium
CGAGGGCTCCGAGAGCGCGGAAAAAAGTCAGAGGATGTTTGCCTTCGACCAGCCCCATGGTTCCTGCGTAGCAATAGGGCAAGATCGACTGTGGGCCATGTTCGGCGATGGTCGATCTTATCTTTTCGGCAATAGAGTTAAGGGCGATGTCCCAGGAAACGGGCTCAAAGCGACCTTCACCTTTCGCTCCAACTCGCTTCAGAGGCGTTGTCAAACGGTCCGCATGCTCTTGTCGTTCTGGATAGCGATATGTCTTGACGCAAGCGAATCCTCGTGTGATAGGATGATCCGCGGCCCCTTCCAATTTGACGACACGTCCATTGTCAACCGTGATGGATAACGCGCACGCATCGGGGCAATCCAAAGCACAAACGCTTGGCAAAACACGCATCATGGAAGATCCTCGCAATTCAAGAAATTATTCTTGGACAAAACGTTGGAACTGGTTGTCGGCCCCGGACAATGCTGGCCTTATCTTGCTGACAGTCTGTATACTTCAGCGGTTCGGAGGAATCAGCCCCACAAACGCTCAGAAGTGAAGACCGCAATCCTTGCCTGACTCTACAAAGTTAAAAGTATACTCGTCCTAGAAAATTCTTGGGTCCCTGACAAGTACAAAAATGATCGAATCTCCAGGCTCAAATACTCCATCGAAACTGCCAAGTCGTTCCGGAGTCTGGCTCGTATTGGCGGCCGCGTTGCTTTGGAGTACCAGCGGTTTTTTTGCCAAGGCACCGTTATTGGAAGTGTGGGCTCCTGAAGTACGTGGTGGAATTTTAGCTTTCTGGCGAGCGCTTTTTGCGCTTCTGTTTCTTATTCCGATGGTCCGCCGACCTCGATGGACTTGGAAACTGATACCGATGGTAGTGTGTTTCTCCGCGATGAACTGGACGTACTTGACGGCGCTGGTGGGGGGGCCACCGGCGAACGCTATCTGGTTGCAGAATATCGCGCCTGCCTATGTCATGTTGGTTGGTGTATTCTTGCTAGGGGATAAAGCCATTTTGCGGGATTGGTTCATGATTTCATGCTGCGCCGCAGGGATAGGCCTGATCTTGACGATGCAGCTCGCGTATGGAGGAAAGCCAAGTGCGAATTGGGCTTTGTGGTTGGGCATGTTATCGGGAATGTTGTACGCAGGAGTCATTCTCAGTTTGCGATGGTTGCGTCATGAGGACTCGGCTTGGTTGATCGCCCTCAATCATTTGGTGACGGCTATCGTGATGGCACCGTTTGCGCTAAAACCGGGATTGTTGCCCGGCGGTTCGCTTCTTCTGCTATTGGCGGCATTTGGCATGATGCAGATGGGGTTGCCATACTTTTTGTTTGCAAAAGGTCTTAAATCCACGCCCAGTCATATTGCTTCTGTAATTGCCCTCCTGGAACCTATACTGTTGCCGGTTTGGATATGGGTCGCTTGGCGGAACTCACCTAGTTATGAACCCGTGCCGTGGTGGACAATGGTGGGAGCAGGACTTATTTTGAGTGGGATGTTCATTCGTTTTGTACCATGGCCCGGGACGGTCGAGCCGAAAACAGAATGATCAACGTTGGTTACTTTTGACATTCGCAAACCAAGCTATTTGAGTCGGTTCTTTAAAAAATCTTTGAGAAGGAAACACCATGCGTCTTTATGCAGCAGCGCTTGCGCTTTTAAGTTGTTTATTGATCCAATCATCGCGCGGTCAGACAATTACGAACGAGTATTACGAGTTGTCACAATATCAAGGTATCGATCCGGCCCGCATGGGTGAGTTGGATGCTTACTTTGAAAAGGCGTTATTGCCGGCGCTCAAACGACAAGGCATCGAGAATGTCGGCGTCTTTGCCGAAAGCGCACCCGCAGGCGACAAAACTTCGATGTACGTTCTTCTTACACTCAAGGACGCACAGCAAGTGGCAGGCTACCGGGATGCTTTGGCTAAGGACGCGGAATTTCAGAAAGCCGCCGAAGCGTATCTTGCGACCGATCCAAAAGCGCCGGTATTTCAACGAATTCGAAGCGAACTCTTGTTGGCGTTCGACTGCATGCCCAAGTTGAAGGTTCCTGCTCAGAAGCAAGCGAATAAAGATCGTTTGTTTGAGTTGAGGGTTTACGAAAGCTCGACCGAACGAATGGGGACGCTGAAAGTGGAAATGTTCAACAAGGGCGAAGTGCCAATTTTCTTGGATAGTGGAATTCAACCAGTATTCTTCGGTCAATGCGTCGTGGGCGATCGAATGCCTAACTTGACGTACATGACTGTTTATGACAATTCTGAAGTCCGCGATGCTGGATGGAAAAAATTCTTGGCGCATCCAGATTGGAAAGTATTGTCGGGGGTTGAGAAGTATAAAGGCACAGTTTCCAAGATCCACAAAACCGACCTGCTGCCGCGGCCTTACTCTCCACTTTAAAACCGTTTGTACAAACAAATGAGCAACGGCTTTGAATCTGCTCGTGCCCAAGAAATGACTCGAGCGATTATCGAATCGTTCGAGTCAAATGCTGCTGCGGTCATTTGTTTTTCTCTCCAAGCGAGCGTGGCCGATATTGGCGAGCTTAGTTCGGCATTGTCGAGCGATGAAATCGCCAGAAGCGATCGGTTCCGCGTACCCGAAATCGGTCAGAGATTTGTAATTTGCCGGGGACGATTGCGTTTGATGTTGGCCGCCCTGCTGGGAGTTCCGCCCTCCCAAATTCGTTTCCAAAGGGGTGCTTGGGGTAAACCCTATCTGTCGCGAGACCCTGGTTTGCCGCTGCAATTCAATGTCAGCCATTCCGCGAGTGTGGCATGCATTGCGTTTGCCAAGGATCAATTGATTGGCGTCGACGTGGAGCAAATTCATAATGTTGCAAACGCTTCCGTACTCGCCGCTGAGGTCTTGTCCGCCCAAGAGAATATCAGCTGGGAGCGGTTAACCGCGGATCGACAGAAGGTAGTCCTCTTGCAAACATGGGTCGGCAAAGAATCATTGCTCAAGGGGCTTGGGATCGGCGTTGCCGGTCATATGAAGGATATTGAACTTGGATACCAGATTGGTATCGAAAAAACTGCGTGCGTTATTAACGAAGGAATCGTACGATTGGCCGCTAGCGATCCACTGAGTGGGATTTCGACGAACGCTCGCTTTGAAAAATGGTCGATTAGTTGGAACGAGGCGCTACCACATCACTGTTTGGCAATCGCTCAACCAAGTAGCAAGAATAACTTTACCTTTCACTCTTGGTGAGCGTATCTGCTGGGCAAAATCGATGCAAAAAAACAAGATGCGATCGCCTAAAAATTGACCGGTGAAATAGCTTTCCGAATAACGGCATTCATCGTTTCGAGCGGAGGTTCTTGGCCAGTGAAAAGTTTGTATTGGTAGGCGGCTTGTTGAACGAACATCTTGACGCCGGATATTGTTCTACACCCCGCCGAGTGAGCTTGTTTGAGGAGCAAGCTGGGGTTTGGATTGTAGATTGTATCGAAAACCAACATTCGAGCATCGAGACGGGCAGCATCAAACGGAGTGCTGTCCACGTCAGGAAACATACCGATCGGTGTACCATTGATTAGCACGGCGGCCTTCAGTTCATGACGAGCTTGCCAAGGAACGGCGCGCCCGCCGATTGACTGAGCTAATTTCTCACTCCGCTCCATTGTGCGCGACGCAATAAAAACGTTTGCGCCGCGTTGCCGCATGCCGTAACCAACAGCCCGACTGACACCCCCTGCCCCAAGAATGAGGACGTTGCGTCCACGAAAAGGGTCAGGCGTACTGGTCATACTCGTCATTTCCTCAACCAGGCAGTCCATTGCGGCGCGGTAGTCGGTATTGTAACCAATCAATTCTTCTTTGGTGATGGCAAGCGTGTTGACGGCTCCGATGTCCTGTGCGGATGACTCGGCTCGCGTCAGCATTGGAATAACGGCTTCTTTATGTGGAATTGTGACACTAAGTCCACCGATGCCAAATTCCTGAGCCCATCGCAAGAACAAGCTCAGATCTTCGGCGGGGACGCGAAAAGGGATGTAACGAGCGTTGATATTTTGTGCGACGAATGCGGAGTTATGAATAAGCGGACTTAGGCTCTGCATGACAGGGTCGGCGATGACGCCAAAAATCCTGGTGTCCGCATTGATCTCATTCACTCGATAAAGCTTGGTCATCTGCTGAAACGTAAGCTGTCCCGGCGCGACACGTCGTTCGGAAGAAAACGTGCAATAGGTAAATGGCGCACCGAATCGTGGACCAAGGACCCGCGTGACGGTTCCGATGTCGCCCATGGAAATGGCGATGGTTGGCGTTTGTGCCGTTTCCATTAGACGAAGTGTTCGAATCACGTCGGAGAACGAGTGGGCGATGGTGGCGATCTTGATAATATCGGCGTCGATCTTGGACAATCGTTCATGAATGGCTTCGAGATCGTCCGGCGTTTCTTCAAAGTTATGGATGCTGACGATACGTTTTGTTTTGCCGTAACGCGGAATGGCTTTTGCTGCGTCTTCTTCCAAGTCCACGTATTCGACGCCGGACGCGACGGCAGCTCGCAACAACATTCGTCGCTCGTCCTCGGTTCGTTCCCATCGACCGCCGTCTTCTTTCCGTCGACACGTGATGACGACGGGCGTTGGACGATCCTTGATCAAGCGAGACAGGTCGATTGACCGGCCGATGTAATCCAGCCGCAATTCGACAAGCTGCGCGCCGAGTTGACCCAGTTCGGCGTGCTCTGCTGCGGTATGTTTATGTCGTGTCCTGCCGACGGTAACACAAATCATGCTGTAAAAATCCAAGGATCAGGAAGGTAAAAGTAATCAATCAGCAATTGTACTGAAAACCGATCTATCTAAGATAATTGCTAGGCGGGCCATTCCACTGTAAAAAACGCTTTAATAACTCGGGGCCAGGCTCAGTTAAGAAGCTTTCTGGATGAAATTGCCACCCTTCCAAGGCAGCCGATCGGTGTCGTACACCCATGATTTGCTGTGTCCCGTCGTTTGGTTCTACCCAAGCGGACACTTCGAGGTCCGATGGCATCGTTTTTGGGTCGATCACCAAACTGTGATATCGGGTTGCAACGAATGGATTGGGTAGACCGGCAAACATTCCGCGATTGTCGTGATGGATCAAATCTGTTTTGCCATGCATCAGCTTTGGTGCTCGTACGATGACGCCCCCAAGTGCTTGGCCGATCGATTGGTGTCCCAAACATACTCCCAAGATCGGAACCTGACCGATGAACTGCTCGATGAGTGGAACCGAAATGCCCGCTTCGGTAGGAGTGCAAGGGCCAGGAGAGATGATGATCCGTTCCGGTGCAAGCTTGGCAATTCCAGCAATGTCGATTTGGTCGTTGCGAAAAACTTGAACATCGAGACTCGGATCGATTTCGCCCAACCGCTGGACCAGATTGTAAGTGAAGGAATCGTAGTTATCGATAACGAGAATCATGGATCAAATCCAAATCAGCCGAGCACTGTTCGCAAAGAGATGAAGAGTAAGTATATATCCTACGTTGTGATAGGATAACGAAGTACCTAATCTTCGCCCACGACTTCTGGCAGAAAGAGGCTTGCCAATCCCTAATTTCGGCTAAAATTGATTCTTCTGGCAATCGATTTTTTTGAAAAGGCCGATCTGGTTGAATGTGCAGTTCAAAGGGGCCACGATCGCAGGCTTGACGAGATCAATCAACCGCAAGGATTGTGGCGAGCTTCGGTTGTCGACTGAGGCGGGCCCTTTTCGTCGGCTTGATCTCATGCAAAGAATAAAAGGCCTTTGACCATTTAGGCTCGAGCCCATTTATTGTTACCAAAAGTAAGTTTGTGTTGTTAGGAAGAAACCGTGTGCGTGATTTGCAACGGAGTGGTCTTTGGTATGATTTGCGATTGAAGAGTAGTATTGGCTGGATGCCTGCGGTCATGACTCATGAATATTGCGAGGCGATGCTTGACTGGCGTAACTCGGCACTTGGCTTACGCAGCAAGTTGGAGTTCAAGTCTTTTTGTATTTGGTTTGTCCCCGTAGTTCAATTGGATAGAATTTCGGCCTCCGAAGCCGAAGGTTAGAGGTTCGAGCCCTCTCGGGGATATTTTTTATAGCGATGAACCGGACTATCGTGATGCTGTAGGTGGGCGTCGTGATTTAGATCATTTCGCGCAGAGCCGGCCGCAAGTACGGCGGCAGATTAGGTTGTTGCGACGCGCTCATTCCGCCATCGATGAGTAGAGTCTGACCGTGGACATGAGATGCAGCATCGCTTAACAAGAAAACTGCAGCACCTCCACATACTTCCGGTCCAGGTACTTGGTGATTCGGCGTGTGCAGTTGCATCCAAGCCACTGACTCTGCGTCCTTGTCGAGGACCTGATTTGTTAAAGGCGTTCGAACTAATCCGGGTGCAATCGAATTGACTCGAATGCCATGCGGTCCAAGCGAAACGCATAGTGACCGAACGAGGCTGGCCACTGCGCCTTTGGATGCATCGTATGCAGTGTGGTCGGGTTCGGCGAGGAATCCATTGATGGATCCGGTGAATAACACGCGCCCGGCAACTTGCATGTTGATCCAACGTTGTGCAAATGCTTGTGTCAAAAAGTAACCAGCATCAACATTGAGTCGCATAGTACGATCGTACGTTTCCCAGTCCATTTCCAGGAAGGGGCGATCGATGTAGGTTCCTGCATTGTTAACCAACAAGTCGATTGCAGGCATTATTTCGCAAGCACGCTGGAAAAGTTGGGGAATGGAGGTTGATATTGGTCGCGTCAAGTCACCCACGACCAACTCCGCTCGGACATTTGCCCGCCTGCAGTTCGCCAAAGTGTCATCGGCCGCATCATCATGAATCAATCCATGCAAAACCACATTTGCACCAGCTTTGGCTAAAGCCATGGCAATAGCACCGCCAACGCCTTGTGTGCCGCCGGTAATTAAGGCAGATCGACCTTCGAGAGGGCGCATGATGTTGTTCCTCGTGACAAATATGCTTTACCTACACCAACGATTATTTGATCTTACTACAATTGTGAGTTGGAAACGACAATGGAGTCGTTAGAGTCCGCATGACATCGAGCGACAAAACGCTCCACCCCTTGAAAAATGTTCGGGTTATTTAGATGAGTATTGAAGTGGGCCAATTGCCAGGAATTAAGCTCTTTCGACTAGACGGGCGTGTTGCGATTGTCACAGGTGGAAGCAAAGGCCTGGGTGCAGCAATGGCTGCGGGCCTCGCTTCGGCAGGCGCCAATCTTGTGCTGGTCAGCCGGAACCGCGAACAAGCTGAGGAGACCGCAGCGCAGATTGCCAATGCTTTCGACGTCCAAACGATGGGCTTTTCGGCTGATGTCACTACCGAACACGATTGCCAAGCCATGGCGGATGCATGTATTGCCAAGTTTGGAAGAATCGACGTTTTGATTAATAACGCTGGTATCAATATTCGCGGCGCTATCGATTCGTTAAGTTCGGCTGACTTTAACGCGGTCATGAACACCAACGTCAACGGAGTTTGGCTGGCCGCCCGAGCAGTTGTTCCCACGATGAAAAAGCAAAAGTCGGGACGGATCATTAACTTGGCGAGCACATTGGGTCTAGTGGGGCTGGCGAACCGTACACCGTACACGTCGAGCAAAGGTGCGGTCGTCCAAATGACGAGAGCTTTGGCCTTAGAATTAGCCGAGTTTGGCATCACGTGTAATGCGATTTGTCCCGGACCGTTTTTAACGGAAATGAACATCCCGATCGCCGACGCAGAAGATACTAAGAAATTCATCGTCGGCGCTGTTGCACTCAACCGCTGGGCACGCATGGAAGAGATCCAGGGCGCTGCTATCTATTTTGCAAGCGATGCAAGTTCCTATACAACGGGATCCATTCTCGCCGTCGATGGTGGTTGGACAGCTCGATAACTCTGCGGGCTTTGACGGTCATGCGATCCAGTCCATATTTACTCCATGATGGTCCGCGCGGAAAAGTTTGACTGGCCGGTGCAATTGACTAGGCAAACCGACAATAGTCAGTCAAAACCAGTGATCCCCCTTCGACTAGAGACGCCCTAACTGCCGATCTCTTTTCTCTGCAAGGATGTTGTGCTTGGGTTGAACGAAATGCCAGCATTGCCCTCCCGAATTACCCGTACGGGTGTTTGGGCCGCAAAGATTGGCAGAATAGTTTGTTGCCAGTAAGGAAGGATCCATTCATGAGAAGAAGTTCGGCGAAGAGCTATCGCGGCTGGCTGATGTCGTTCTTCGTTGGAAGTGTCATGACTGGCGGTTTTTTTGGCGGTCAATATTACCTAAGCCAAAAGGACAAGCACTTCTATCATTCGATTCGTACATTTCACACGCCCACTATCCCCGCCCAACACATGGCGGATGTTGCCCGCGAAGGCATGGCCTTTGACGTCGATCCTGTTCTACCAGTTGAAATCGACCGGGTTTGGCAAGACTATCGTACAGAGCCGTCGATTACCATTTCGATGGCTTTGGAACTGGCTGCGACGACAAAACTATTGCCGCCAAAATTTGAACCAAGCTCGGTTGCCAACCAATTGGTTCTCAGTCGCGAGCCCGCTTGGCGAAAACCCAATCCTTCGCGGTTGACTTCGGTAATAACGGAACAACAAGCGAACGACACAATCAGCAGCGAAGCAAAAGCTGGTTTACGTTCTGGCAAGACTGTTGCCACCGAAGCTTGGCCTGTTCCCCCGACCTTGATGGAACGTCTGCAGCAATTGCGCGACGATGCCTCCCCTCGATCTGAGCCAATGATCGCGTGGTGCGATGAAATGATGGCAGCGTTGCATGATGTCGGAACGATCAGTGAACTGAACGACGAGCGTTTCGGTGATTTATGCAAACGCATTGGCAATATCGCACAACACGGACTGCAGAACGCAGAGCGGGTTTCGACAGACACGTTCTTGGTCGATCGTTATTTGAGATTGGCCCACGCGATTCATCGTAGGTCGATGGTATGGCAAGGCGTCTGGGAGTGTGTTTCAGACGGCAAGAATCGGCTAGTCAGCAATCGAGCACCTCTGGACTTTAACGTTGTAGCACAAAAGATCGAGCGAATAAGAAAAATCGCGTCAGCCAGCGGTGGCGGCAAAGCTTGGAGCGATTATCTTCTGTTGGATCAGCTCACGCAATTGACTCATACGGCTGCCGTTGACTCCGAACTTTCCAACGAGCTAGCACGAGCTTTTCTTGCTCGTGTCAGTTGGACGCGTGTTACTCCGGACCAACGAAAATTCCTAACATCCGAGCCGATAAAAGAGCTTGCTGACGAAATTCATCCGATGGCTTATGGGCCGGTTGATTTTCGAAGCATCCTAACCGACATCGACGCGATCGAAGAAGAGTCCGTTCATCGTTGTCGCGTTTCTCTTGCAGAATCGGTTCAATCCTTGCGCTTTGGTGGGAACCCGCATCAGGTTGCTTTAGCAGAAACGATCAACAACTATTATCGAAACGCAAACCTGCGAATGGCTGTTTCCGCAGATCTGATTCAACGATTTCTGCCTGACAATCAGGTGATGCAAAAACCAGTTCGGGATAAGATTCTCGGATCGGATACGCGCGGTGCAAGCACAATTAAGACTCAATTAAAAATGGAATTGATTCCAGACCGAGACGCATGGAATTTTATTCTCAAGCTGAACGGTGATGTGAAGTCACAAACGCGAAGCACACGAGGCCCGGCTACGTTTTATAATTCCTCCGTTGCGGCTGTCGATACCGCTCGCCACATCCGAATTGGATTTGACGGCAAGCAAGTCAAAGCAGAGAAGCCAAACGTCGCTACATCGGATTTTCTAAAAGGTTTCGATACGGACTTTGATTCACTGCCCATTGTTGGCGATCTCATCCGAGTCGTTGTTCGTCAGCAATTCGATGAGCAAAAGACCGTTGCGCAACGAATCGTGCGTCGAAAAATAGCAGCTCAAGCGGACGGCGAATTCGACAAAGAGCTGAACAAACAATTCTCCCAAGCCGAGCAACAGTTTCAAAGCAAACTTTTTGCTCCTCTGTCCAAGATGGAATTGAATCCGGTTTTGGTGGATATGCAGACGACCGATCGGCGATTGTTGGCTCGGTATCGGGTTGCAGGAAATGAACAATTGGCTGCGCATACACCACGACCATCAGCGCCATCCGACAGTCATTTGAGCGTGCAGATTCATGAGTCGGCACTCAACAACGCGATTGACCAAATCCACTTCGATGAAGGCTCCGGCACGATTCAGCAATTGTCAGACAAGCTAGCCGAAGCGCTCCAGCAAACACCTTGGAAATTATCCGACGATGTGCCATCGGATATTACCGTGCACTTTGCCCACAAGCGACCGATCACGGTTGAATTCCGAGAAGGAAAAGTTTGGTTGACCTTGCGAATTGATCAACTACAGCAACAAGACAAAATGAACCTCAAGAAGTTCATCATCGTTGCAAGTTATATTCCGGTCGTGAACGGATTGCATGCAGAATTGCAGCTTGACGGACCGGTCAGTGTGGATGGAGAGCGATTGGGCGTTCGTGAAAGGCTTCCGTTGCGTACGATTTTTGCAAAAGTCTTTGCCGCTCATCGAACGATCTCTCTGGTCCAATCGACGCTTGCAGGAGACAAACGAGCAGAAGGCTTGTCCATCTCGCAATTGGATTTCCACGATGGATGGCTGGCCATGGCAGTGAGCAACGCGAACTCGCCGCACGTCGCCAAGTTACAGGTATCCGGCACATACCGATAATGGCAAGCCGCTCACTTGACGCGTATCAATCGCGTCGAGATTGGCAAAGAGAATCGCTGATTGAGCGACCTGGTTCACCACGATGGGAATCAGGGCTTTGACCACTGGTCCCCGTTTTTGTGATTACTGGCCACTTCTATCGTTCTGTCTTTAGTCCGAATCGGGGCCTTGGCCGATTAGTTGATCGACCGATTTGAATAATCCGTCAACCACTTTAGGCGATGTTTTTCGCGTTGGCGTAACACGTGCCGATGGATCGATATTGGATTTCGAACCTGAATGCCAACCGATAATTGTTCCGGTTGGCTGAATGCCTCGCGGGTTGGTTTTTGGGCCTGAATCGTCCTGAGATGGATTAACAGTAGTCGGCGTGAGGCCTGTTGTCGGCCCAGCCTTGGTTCCTGCAGGAGCTATTGGACTGACGGCTGACGGCGCGATTACCTCGGACAGGCGAAGTTGAATGTCTCCCGAATCTCCTGAGTAACCATCGACGGAGAAGTGATACCAGCGATCGACAATCGCATTGAATTGGAGTTTGCTGGTAAAGATACCTCGGTTGAAATCTTCGTCGTCGTTCTCAGCAACAAGACGAAGCGCGTCGACCCGCCCGCCGTTATACACCCCTAAAGTCGTGTCAAAGGAGCTGCCTTCGGTCGTCAATTCGAACTTCTTGCTCACCGGAGCTTTCCAAGACCACCAAACGGATTTCCCTCCACTGGTTCCCGCATTGTTCGGCTCGCCGGTCTCAGCAGTTGCCAAAGTATTCGCACCTTCGACCACGGCATTATTTCCAGTCATCAGGACGCGATTGCGAAAATTATCATTGGCGTTAGCGTTTTGTGGATCATTGTCCAGGAGTGTGATCACACCGTCTTTAGCCGCCGAATCGATTTTGTAAGTCAAGCGGTTGGTTAGAGCAAGAACGACGGTTTCGGTTCCTTCGTAAACAATGTCATCGATTGAGTTGATGACGACATCGATGAAAGCTCGATCCGCTGGGATAGTCGCGATTCCAGACAGCTTGGCATAGTCCGTTGTATTGGTCGCTGTTCCGCCAATGCCGTATGCTACATTCAAAGGTAGCGTCAGTGCACCTGTTCTTTGGATTCGGAGCATGGCCGAATTAGGAGTTTGGGCAATATTGTTTTCTTTTGCTATCCCGTCGATTACGGACATGCTGACAGTTGGGACAGGCAACGTATCATTATCCAAAAGCGTCATAACTGCCGTATTAATTCCGATTGCATAGCCACCGGGTAGAACGTTCAATCGGATCGTTTCCACACCTTCGACGAGTTTGTCATCAATGGGTCGAATGGTGATGGTGGCGCTGGTTTGTCCGACCGGAATAGACACTGT
>JANMNK010001261.1:0-2706 GCA_031373875.1 Pirellulaceae bacterium
ACGTCCGCAATTCTATGAGCTTGAATTCAATGACCCAACGCGTTTCGTTCAACGACTCTATCAAGTCGCTGGCCGACAAGCTACACAGCAAGACATCCAACGCTGGCTGACTCGACTTCAACAATTCCAAGGCGTCCGTTCACTGCTGGCAAAAGAGTTCCTGGAACAGGTTCGCTAACAACTTCTGCAACCGACATATTGGCCTGGAACTCGTTGCTTATTTGAGCGGCCTGCTCGTCCGGCAAATCGGATACATTAAATTATGGCACAAAGTTGATCGTTTTGAACCCGATATTCGAGCGAAGACCGCTACCGTCTACCAATTCCAACTCCAATTTTCGCTGCTGAGTGTCAGGATTAGTGGTAGTCGTTCGATACGTCAAACGCCGAACGACCGCTTGAATATTGGCGGCCGATGCATTCACATTCCAATTGATGCGTAACAAGCTTCCGTTGAGACCATCGGTAGCAATATTGCCGATGAGGACTCCTCCATAAAAAATGTCGTTCCCGACTTTTAATACTTGCGCCACACCCGCTGCTGACGAAACAAGTCCAAGTTGATCGGTTGCTTGAGAGAAGCCGTTGTATCGTAACTCCAAATAGCCGCCGCTATAGCTGCCGGGCGATTCATCGACATCCACCACGGTAGCATTGCTTGCAAGTATTCGCGTTGTCGTCGAACCGATCGTGTAGGAATATGCTGCGGCACCGAACGAAATACGGGAAGGATCATTAACAGGAACAACTTGGAGTTGAAGCGTTTTCATCGCACTTTGCGCATACCTTCCATCAGTCACCTGAACTTGAATCGTTCGATCAGTTGCGGTTGGATTTTCCGAACTGTTTGTAAAGCCGATGCGTTTCAAGACAGCCCGAACTGCAGCGATCGTTGCCTGTTCATTGAATCGAATTTCAAGTGAAGTGCTTGTCCCTCCCGGCTGCGACCAAAATCCAACAAGTGTCCCATCAAACAGAATGTTACTGCCATTTAGCAAGATTTGACCTGGGCTCGCTGTGCGAGGTGCAATTAAAAGGCGATCCGCGTTTTCGTGAAACCCAGTCGATTTAACGGAAATTCGCATCCCCTTTAAATTGTTGTCGACATCAACAATATTTGCGGTGCTTCCAAGCAATGTGGGCTGAGCGTTTTCAGTGTAACTTGCCGAAGTCGGCAGGCTTAAAACCGGGGCATACGTCGCATAGAACCAAAGTTGGTCCAGTTCAATGTTTGTTGGATTCGCGATAGTAGCTGATTGCAAAATCAGATCCACGCGGCCCACGTATGTTGAATTCGAAGTATAGACAACACCATTCACGGCTGCCAAAGTTGCATTGATTGATTCGAGAGTACCTTGGAGAGTAACGAGGGATGTTCCGTTATTTAATATCGAAGGTGCCGAAGTTAAATTGGGAGTTCCCGGTCGAATCTGCAGCGTACCCTGGGTCGCTCGGATCGTTGTTTGCACTTGTGTCGCCGGGACAACGTCCAAGCCAACGTGTAATGCACGTATGGCCTGAGTTCGATTTGGCAAAGCGGGCTCAATTAACCGAACAATATCGTCACCACCTGCCCCAATGTATGCGACGGTTTTAGGAATCTGAATTACGTCTTGGCCTGTTGAGCCTATAATTCGTTCGACAGAAAGTGCCGAATCCTCGTTTGCAAACAAGATCTTTCGACTCTGGAATCTAGTCGTCTGGGTAAATCCATAAGTCTTGGTAAACGAATCAATCGATCCGGAAAGCGTCCCATCAATTGTGAAATCAAGTGTATCCAGATTTCCTTGCATCGTTTCGCCAACATAGTCAATAGATTCTTGGCCACGTCCAAGAACTCCGGAATCATTAAAGCGATAGACATCGTTTCCTAAGCCACCATTCAAGTTGTTTGACCCACTACCGCCAACCAATACATCGTTTCCTGAACCTCCATTGAGAATGTCATTGCCGAGACCACCGATCAAATTAGCTCGAATCGGTCCTGTTACAGTTAATGCATCGTGCCCCGCATTGCCGTTAACGATGACGCTCGTGACGGACTCGGCCACACCAACTGTCTCGCCGTTGAATGAAATAGTCGCGTTTCCCGAAGAATTTGTAGAAACATTTATCTGATCATTTCGGTTCGAGCCCTGAACAATCAGTCGCCCGGCACCATCCCTGGCGGCAATTAAGTTCACACTAAGCGGTAAAAGAAAACTAAATGTATTCAAGTCGGAATTCTTCACGTTCGCAAAAATAATGAAACTACCTGCGGGCATCTCGTTCGCTGTTAAAGTCCACTCCCCAACCGAATTGGACGTGGACGTGCCCAGGCTGATTACTTGTTTTGTGACTTCGTTGACTGCGAAAAAGGCTAGTTGCGAATCGGGAATTGTTATGCCTGTAAAAGTCGGAGTCGAGTCAATCGTTAGGTTGTCCGTGTCATTAGTTCCAGTATCGCTGGCTGCAACCAAATCGATCTGACCGGCATAAGGCAGATCGATCGGTGCGGGCTCGCTCCAGTTTCCGACCAAGTCTCTTGCGCGAAGATACACTTTTAATGGATCGGGAGAATTTGCTATTTCGATCCACGGCAAATTGGTGGCAGTAAGCTCCGATACCTGATCGAATCGTATGTCTACTGCGTCCATCGGCAATCCAGTCCCTGGATAATCTGCTTGATTGAAAACGAGTTCGGGCGTCCTGATTTCAGAATTGCCG
>JANMNK010000788.1:0-4261 GCA_031373875.1 Pirellulaceae bacterium
TATCAGTGGGCCATCGTCAATCGAAGGCTTCGTGTTCATGACCACTCCGTGTTTAAGCACCCATGCATAAGTTTACAGTCACTTGGAGTAACCGTGGCTAACGCCAAAACGGCTGAAAACGCCAGATAACTTGTGCTGGGGTGCTTAGATGCTGCGTCAGACGCAAAAGTTGGTCACGAGCAGTCCAGGTACAAATCACTAACGAAACCACCAGACGACGCTCTTGATCAAATGAGGTCCACGCACCCGTCTGATTTTCAGGAATTTCACGCAGCTTGGACCAAGAAGGCATCTGCATTACCACTCGACGGACAACGCGCTATCGAACTTCTCGAAATCGCTTGCTATTCCGACGTCACGTGTCATACGACCGAATATCGACTGCGTGTCGCTACGCTCGACTTCATTGAGGCAAATTTATGGAAAGCTGATGTCGTTAATGCAGTGCAATGGATTTCACAGGCATACGAAAGCCACTTGCCGTTCGAGGCACCCAACGACGAGAATGGACAATTTCGTGGGATGTTAGTGAAATCGATGAAACTGGGGATGGTCGACTATGCTGAGGAATTACTGAATCCCAAGGTCCCCTCGCAGCACCGCAAATAACAAAGCCAGGGACGCCGAGCACGCGAGCGGTGTTTTCGACATAGAGGCCTTCCTCGCGCGTGCAGAGTGATGGCCGCCGTTGGTCGAAACACCTTTGCGAGCCGAATATGAACGAAGCCGTTGAAGCATTGGCGCACGAACTTGAGTCCGACGATCCAAGGGAACGATCGAGAGCGGCATTGTTTGCCGGAAACTACGGTGCCCATGCGATATGCCTTCTTCCTCGGCTGTTGGAGATGGTTTCGCTAAACCCAGTTACGGATTCTGCCGGGACTAGCTGTGGAGAGTTTGTTTCCGTTGGCCGGATTCTCCGTTCCATCGAGGATTTGAAAAAACAGGAGCTCGCCACTGTTGAGATGGTGAGACTCGCGGACCATTGTATCTCAGCAATTCTGTCACATTTGGACACGGCCACCGGAGCCCGAGCTTCACTATTGATTCACACTCTTGCTCTAACCGGCCCCCGAACCGCACATGCTGCTTCTGTAGTCTCAAGAGTTGCGGCTCAATCAGAAGATCAGCGAATGAAGTATCGAGCCTATCAGTTTGCGTGTTCTGTTTGCCCAGAACTGACATCGATTCCCCCTTGGTCGGATTTCGCACCTGCTGACGCCGAGGACAGGGTGAAGTGGGGCGCGTTATGATATGCTCGCAGGTAGCGACGAACAAAACAATTTAGCGAAGTGCAGGGACGGGCATTATGATTTGCATCGAGATTTCTCCTCGCACTCGCTGAACTTGGTTGTTGTGCAGCGACGCAATCGCGCCCTGATATTAAGGTGTAGCATCTCAAATGCCCTGCCGTTTCATTCCTTTTCGAGGAACATTGATCATGACCAGCTTTCTGAAAATCGGAGCTTTGGCACTGTTAATCGTGACGACTACAGCCGCGATGTCTGCGCAGAAGCACAAAGGTGCTAACCGTTTGGCAACCACTGAGCACGTGATGCCTGGCATGGTGCATCCAAACTATTTGGCGATTGAAAAGGCTGCAAAAACTGCGAAGACAGATCCACAACAATGGGAAACGCTCGCAACGAACGCCGCATTACTCAACGAAGCGGGCTACTTACTGGTGGATGATGAACGATCGCTGGGAAAAGAGTGGGACGATGCGGCTGATGCCCTGCGCAGATCGACTGCGGCAATGCTCGTTCAGATTGACACGGGAGCCGCCGATGAAGCAAGGTTTGAAGTCATAGTTTCTTGGCGGCGGCCCCTTTACCGCCAGCGTTCTTTAGCTGGATCTCGCTTCTGCGCCAAAGCTGGGTTCCGCTTCACTGTTCGATCAAGCGGCAGCACGACTCGCTTAAAATTTAGCCAAGGAAATCACACATGGGAATTTGGGAAGGCTTAAAACGTGTCTCGAAAGCAATGACTGAAGGCGATCCACCGGCACGATACTTTGCTAGCGGCAAACGGATTATCTGCGAACACTGTTGACATGAAGAATTCGACGAGGGTTCAGCACTATTAAATACAGCGGGTATGTCGTTTTTGAGCCTTGATTGGGCGAACAAATCCGCGACGACGTTAATGTGTGACGCTTGCGGTCGAATCCAATGGTACGGCGTTAGGCCTGATCGCGAGTAGGTTGCGCGAGAAACAATGCAAGGTGTTTGCAGGAACACTGTGTGGAAATCATCCGTACGCGGTGTGCTAGACATCGAAGTGTTGCGACAGAAGGATGCTGCGAACCGGATCGGCTGGCAACGCGGGTTTTGAAATGATGTTCTTTGGCCGCCGCCCGTTTCCGGCTGTCGTTGAACTAAGCCGACGGCGTTTGTTTTCTCGTAGGGCTTTCGAATGTGGGCACGCGCTAACTGCGACATACGCGACTCTTGCGTCGATGCTTTGAGTGGATTGTGGGCGATGTTCGTGATGAGCCGATTTTAGATGCGGCTTGGGGGAGATCTTTTAAGCTTCAAGTGCATTCGGTTTGCGCCCGTTTATCTTGTTGGCAGCGGTTGTTTTGTTCGACCTTATGTTAGGTCGGCTCTAAATAGGAAACTTGACCGAGGAGACTTTTTCTAGGGCTCTTTACGATTGGTGACTCAATTCGCACATCAATCGCGTGGCTTAGGATTTTCAGATTTGCAAAAAAGTTGCCAACTCGTATTCGGATTGGTACACTGACTCTCCACTGAGCCATCGCAACACAGTGGGCGTACGGAAGCAACTTGAAATGATTCGTTGTACGACTCCATCGGTTCAGTGCAACGCTTAAACAATAGGTCGGTGATTAACAACGACCTTAGTGACAACGCCGCAACTTCCCGATCCATAGACTGCAGTACGTTATTTGATTCAAATCCGCCTAAGCTGGTAAATGATGCAAACCTGGATTGCCCTACTTCGAGGCATCAACGTCGGCGGACGCAATGCGATGCCAATGGCGGAGCTTAAGACTACATTCGAATCGGCTGGATGTCGCTCGGTGCGGACGTACATACAGAGTGGCAATGTGGTTTTCGCTTCGCCGACGAAATCCAAACAGAACCTCGGCAAACGCCTTGGCGACGCGATCGAAGAACAGTTTGGTTTTCGACCAAGCACTCTGCTACTCTCTCAGGATGACTTTTGCGCAGCCGTCGCAAAGAATCCGTTTCTTGACGCTTTTGCTGAACCGAAAACTCTGCATTTCTTCTTTTTGGATTCGGTCCCCAACTCGCCTGACATGAAAGCGATTGATAAACTCGCCGTGCCGACTGAACGATTCGAATTGATAGACGCAGTATTCTACCTTCACACGCCCGATGGCTTCGGTCGTTCTAAGCTTGCAGCAAGTGCGGAACGCAAACTGGGTGTGCCCGCGACCGCTCGAAATTACACGACTATCCAGAAATTGTCAGAGATGTTGGACGCAGAAAACCCTAAGTCGGCGGATAACAAAGCGGTCCGTGGGAGCGGTCGATCACGCGGAAATTGAAACCATTGCGTGGTGGCTGCGGTTCGGTTAGTGCTGTCGACACTGAAGTCCTGGCTATTGTTTTTTAGCGGACTCTGTTTTTTCTAAATGAAATGAGAATTCGGTAGGTTCCTTTGTTGGTGAAGGTTGAGGGAGCGGTCTTTCTTCGTAACACAACTGCTGCGGTCAAGGATGGTTGATTGGGCGACTATTCGAGGAGTAAACGCTTTTCATTCTCATGGTCCTGCACTTTGGCAGGATGGGCTTGCTGACTTATCCACGAGTGGAGAGGTGTGAGGCTTGAGCAAGGAGCGGTGAAGTGAACAGCAACTATCTAGATCTGAGGGTTTAAGCGTATTGCGGTCCAATTCGTTCAAAGCAGTCTGCTGCCCATCTTTGATGGTCTTGCCAAGTTTTCCGGCGTTGTGTTCGGCGAAAACTTCCCATGCTATAACGTTTAATGGGATGGCGATGATCTGCGGGGAAGGAGACGGGTTGTTGGACACGGTGCCAGGAGGATCGCCGGCGGTGAACGGTTTTGGTTCGAGGAATCAAGATAGTGAATCGAACACTGGCCACAGCTTTCGCTCAGAAAAAACGCATCATAAGAACGGATTACGAACCGCTCGGTTCATTGGCTGTAACAGCACGTTAAATCAAAAAATTCTCGCCTTGGCAATACAATTAGATTGACTGGGCGAATCAGGTCGCTCTAAACTATGGACTGAAAGAACCCGTACCCGT
>JANMNK010000035.1:0-2981 GCA_031373875.1 Pirellulaceae bacterium
GTTGATCGGTCTACCTAGTACCGGCATAGGTTTTATGACCAACATCCGCCATTTGATTTCTACCGAACCCCTTTGTTCCAAAACCGCTTGGGGACGAGTTGCAGGATAAGAGCCGGTCCGAACAGCACAAAAGCGCAAGGAAGCATGATGAGATCTCGAAATACTTGGAATTGGGGCCATTAAGCGATGCATGCGATCGTTGGACGCGATTAGCACCAACGCGACGCACTCGATTCGGGTAAATGCTCGTTCTCTTGAAATGCAACCATTCGTTCAGATCATGATTGTGATAATTGCTATCTGCCCAAGCTGTCATCAACCGGGGCTTGTGGGCGGGCTGCTACTGCTCCAACACAATCTTGCTCGCATGGGCGTCGTCAACCGATGCAACGGTAACTACGACGACCAACAGCAGACCGAGTGTATCGAGGGTGATACTTCGCTTTCCACAAGTGATTTTCTTGCCTCCATCGTATCCACGACTGTTCGAGTGCTCACTCGATTTGAATGTTAATCGAAGGCAGCACTAAGATCGATATCTTCGCTGGTCGCGTGGATCGTTCTCACAGACTCAACCAAGATATTGTTGATGCGTTGCCCCGTTCCATCGTCGTTATACTTAGAAAAGTAATCTTACAGTGCACTTGGCTGGAAAGCCGCTTGGCAACATATCCCATTAGCCACCATTGCGGCATTGATAAAGGATCGCATTCATAACTTCTCGCATGCCCATTTTCCGAGGGCGCCCACTGGGAAGCGCTTCCTCCGACAGTGGCTCAATCAACCCCCACTGCGTGTCCATCAAATCGCTCGGTTAAGCATGACGTGATTCAGTCGAGATTGTTCGTCCTTGGGTTTGAGAATCAAGCAATGTCATCCAGAGCCACCGTTTACAGCAATATCACTTTCCGAACAGGCTTTAGAAGCAACGCTGATCGTTTCGTGCATCAAAGTAATGATACGTTTTCTTGGCCGCTCCATTATGAGATTGATCGCGAGGAGTCTTGGCAAGAAAAACCCGAGTGCGTTTCCGAACGTGCTTCATTTCGACGATCGGGAATAAGTACAACGTTTGGGCAGTGGCTCGTTCTACCGCGTGCTCACAAACCAGTCGTTGACTTCGTAGACCTAGCGAAAGTTAAAAGAGCGGCATCGCAATCTTCTACTCTGGGATACTGCTAGGGAGTGAGAGTTTTGGTCGCTGCTCCATTAATTGACGAAGCATCCTCAGTTCGATGGGCTTTGCGACATGATAATCGAAACCTGCTTGCAACGACTGGCGCTGGTCGAGCGGTTGGCTGTAACCGGTGAGCGCCACCAGATAAACATCAGCCAAATGATCGTCGTTGCGAATCGCGCGGGCTACATCGAATCCGCTCATTTCACCCGGCAAGCCTATATCGCACAGGATGAAATCGGGCTTAAACTCACGAGCTTTGGCCAAACCCTCTTGGCCCGTATAAGCTTCCGCAAAAGCGTGACCTTCCTTTTTGAGAAGAACGCGAATAGGAAGTATCACGTCGATCCGATCATCGATTACCAAAACCCGACTCAGCTTTCGAACGCTAACTTGGTTCGCTGTAGACATAGAGTTGTCCTTGGCTCCAGGTGGTTTAGTACCGTCTTGATAACTGTTTTCTACAATGGGTAATGTGATTGTAAACGTAGCTCCGTGCCCTAGACCATCGCTGGTAACTTCGATTTTACCGTCGTGCATTTCGATCAATCCACGAGCCACGGTCAATCCTACACCTAAACCGCCATGGGTACGATCAATAGACACACGTGACTGATGGAAAAGATGAAAAATCTCAGCAATTTCTCTCGATTCGAGGCCGACGCCGTAATCGGTAACAGACAGGATTACACGTTGTGGATTGTCTGCACGAATGGCAAGTGTTACGTCGACTGGTTGCTCCGGCTCGGAAAACTTCAAAGCGTTTTGAAGAAGATTTGTGATACTCTGCGTGATGCGTAATCGATCTGCAAAAATAATTATCGGCTTCTTGGGGAGCGACAAATTGATCAAACGGTTTGGAGTCAAGAGGCTGTGGTCCTTTATGAGCTGGTCGAGTAACTCATTGAGATCGAGAAAAGCCTTGTTGAGGGTGACTTTGCCTTGACCGATTCGAGAAACATCGAGCAAGTCATCGACGACATGGCTCATCAATTCTGATTGGCGATGAATCGATTCGAATAGCGGTCTTGCAGATTGATCTTCCGCAGTTGCCAGCAAAGTTTCGCTACCGGTTAAGATGCCTGCCAACGGGTTACGAAGCTCATGCCCCAACATTGCGAGGAACTCATCTTTTCTCTCAGCTTCTCGGTGTGCGAGTGCCGTCAAGCGAGCGTTCTGCAAAGCGACGGACACGGTGAATGCAAGCTGCGCTGCAATCATCACGTCGTTTCCATCGAACTTGTCCTCATATTTGCCCAACAGCACGATCCTACCGTATTCCTTTCCCTCTTCATCTCGAAGTGGGGCGGACAACACATCATCCATCGCAGAACCGCAAACGGACCAGGCCGGCATGACAATAATTTCGGGTGAATTCTCAATTTCAGAGCGATGGCGGTGAAAGGACGCTTCGCCGCGAGAAAGGTGATTAATCAACTGAAACACACACGACAAGTATTCTTGGGAGGCCTGCTGAACCCCCGCTGCAACAATGCCCCGAGCGATACGAGCCTCCCCGTTTTCATGTATTTGCACGAGAGCTTCGCGAGCACCGATTAATTGCCGGAATTCATTGAGAGCTATCCCAATGACCGAATCGACGTCTTTGGCGGCAACAATTCGAGCAATGATGTCGGCCATGGATTTTAGCTGTAGTGCACGCCGTCTAATAATTTCTTCGCCCCGCTTACGCCTCTGCAATTCGGAATCCGCTCGCAACAGGGACCAAATCACCGCGAAGAGCGCCAAAGGGATCGTTATTGCTGCAGTCACCCAGGCCGTTAAATGAACGTCGCTCGCTCTC
>JANMNK010000082.1:0-1710 GCA_031373875.1 Pirellulaceae bacterium
GTTCTTTGGTAAGCTCATTCTAGGAACAAAATTGGTGTGTGTTGCGGGAAATGTTTCACGGGCATTCTCAGCGCGATAGATTTTCGATGTGGGATGAAAAGACCGTATCATTGCTTACTTGGTAAATTGTGAACGGGAGAAAATCTGTTAAACTGGTTTTAGTCTATTTACGTTCAACACGAAATTGGATTCCATGGCGATCTCGATTACCTATCACTCGCAAACTTCCGTCCCGGTAGAAATCGAAGGATTCACGCCCGATTGGGCTTGCGACAAATCCGTTGCCGAGATCGAGCGATTCGAAATTTTCCACGGCAATTGTAAAGTACCGTTGGCGGAAATGTTTACGATTTCGGGCGATGCAAGCGACAAACAGATGCACTTCGAAGGCGATCTTTCTGGCGTTCATTGGATCGGTGCGCATATGAAGTCCGGCTTTGTGAGAATCCAAGGGGCCGCCGGACGTCATGTTGGCAGCCAAATGCGCGGCGGCGAAATCATCGTTCACGGCGACGCGGGCGGCTGGGTCGGTGCCGAGATGCATAAAGGCCTGATTCACGTCATAGGCAATGCACGGCATTTGATTGGCGCTGCGTATCGCGGTTCGTCAAAAGGAATGACCGGCGGGACGATTCTTATCGACGGAAACGCAGGCAACGAGATCGGTTTGACCATGCGTCGCGGATTGATCGCAATAGGCGGAAACTCGGGCGACTTGATCGGATTCAACATGATCGCTGGGACTGTTATCGTGTTTGGCGAAAGTGGTATTCGACCCGGGGCCGGCATGCGTCGTGGGACGATCGCTTTGCTGGGGCCAAATCCACCCCAACTGTTACCAAGTTTCCGATACGCAACGACCGCTCAACCCACATCGGTCAAGCTCATGTTAACGACGCTTCGAAAGAAAGGCTTTCGATTCGACGATAATCTATTGCAATCCGAATACGATCTGTATCACGGCGATTTAGTATCCGTGGGACGTGGCGAAATTCTTTTCCGTCATGCCGCAGCATAACCGCAACTGCGGACTCAGCGCACTTCCTTAACATCATCAGATAATTCACAGCGTAAAACGCATGCTGCGCAGATGGTTGCGAATCTCTTCCTCGGCAAGTAGCTTGATGAACGCCAGAATAGCGGGCCGATCCAAACGGGACTTCGGAACTGCAAAGTCATATTGCTCATCTTGAACAGGGACAAACGCAAGATTAGCCGCGCGGGTAGTGGCTTCGATCGCCATACCCCAGTCGGCTCGGTGCTGTAATATGGCGGCAGCAACTGCGCTGTGATTGCTCGGCTGAATGACATAACCGTTGGGCTTTGAACCCAACAGCAATCGATCGATCAAAATCCTTGTGCCACTTCCGTGATTGCGGTTGACCATCACGATCGAAGTATCTGCCATTGCAAGCGAGACAATCTGCGGAGGCGTTTTTCCCTCAAACCGTTTATCACCACGTCGATATACAATTCCTTGAGATCGACCGTAGCCTTGAACAAGCACGACGCTGTCATCCATAAAAGGCCGATTGTACTGGCCTTTCTCAGGATCGAGCAGATGAATCCCTGCAAGATCGCATTCGCCGCGTTTTGCCGCCATCAAACCCGCGCTGCTTCCTACCGTTAGCAGTTTCGAAAGAATCCCACGTAGTTGAAGCTGCGTCAGCAAATAATCAAGCCCTGCAGACCAATATCCATGCGGCTCTC
>JANMNK010000107.1:0-6808 GCA_031373875.1 Pirellulaceae bacterium
ATAAAGTCGCTAGCCGCCCGCCGATCATCGTAGACATCATACGCGTATCCAATATTGAAGGGGGGATCGGCAAAAACAAGGTCGATACTCTCTTCGTTGAGCTGCTGAAGCAGTTCAACGCAATCGCCTTGATGCAACTTGTTTTGCTTTAGATTCACTTACATTCCTTTCGACAATTTAGCGTACATTTTACGTTGGAAGCGAGTCATTGTCGATCCAATCCGGACACCTTTGGTCCCAAAGAACTAACTTGCCACATTAATTCTTTACCGTACTGGAATTCTGGACACTGAGTTCCTACCAATTTCCGTCGGAAAAATCAATCATCCGCTAATGCGATCAACAAGACGTGGGTGTTGCCAAAAAACGCACACATCGAGCGTTGGGCAGAACTGGATGCACTTAAGAATCTGGCTGCGGGCCAAAGTGAGAGATTAGAAATCACATTTGCAAAGTGAGCTTTACTGATTGGCGTCAACAAAATTTCGAGGGGAAACTGGCGTTTTTTGGAATCATTGCGTAGTGCCAATTTGAAAGCGACGCGAAGGCAATGAAGTGGGAAGATTTCGATCGGGCCTCTTGTTCCCAACTCATTCATCCAACCCATATATGATCGTGGAAGCAAAACATTGAGGCTATGAAGCAACGCGGTTCGGTGTTTGAATCTGGCAAACTTCGACAAAGACGATTCACAGACGCGAGACCGCATTATTTAATCCCAGAACCCACAGGCCGTCGGGTAAGGGCACCTCGGACGCCGATTTGGCCGCCTGGGTCGCGTGCGATCTTGTCGGAGAAGACGCGGACGTTGTCAAGCGTGGGCCGCAACTGCTGCGACATCATTTCGATGTTCTCAAGCGTACGTACCAGGCCAAAATAAAGCTGCTCGTCCTCGATTAAACGCGCGACGGTTCCTTGACCGTTGTTCAGTCGCGTCGTGAATCGCCGCAGGTCAACTAGCAAAGCGTCTAGATTCTGCACAGTCGAAAAAACCTCTTCAGAAAACGCCTCGCCTTTGCCGCTAAACGGATCCGTGAACTCCTGCACATTCTTGAGCGTGGCACTGGCGGTCACACCCGCTTCTTCAAAGCTACGAAGAGTCGCTTTGGTCTGTTTAAGGACGCGGTCGGCTTCGTCGAAGACGCCGGGTAACTTCTCAACGCTATTGGCCAATGCGTCGGGCAGTCCGGATTGTTCGATTCGATTGAAAACACCTTCGATGGAATCGAGTGTTCGATTGAAATTGTCGATCGTGACCTTCGTTTTGTCGATCACTTCTCGCAATTCACCGCGGCCATTTCCTACGACATCTTCCATGGAGCCAGCAAGCGATTCAATTTTATTGCTTGCCCGTTCGATCGCAGAAAGCGTCGTGGTAAAGTTGCCTTGCAAATCACCGATGGTTGCTAATGGGTCGCTTTTGACAAAGCCACCGCTGATGTAGTCGCCATCCTTCATCAGTGTCGTTCCAATTTCGCGTTCGGTCGGTTGCAACTGGCCATCTTTGGGCGTGCCTGACATGCCGTCAAACCGCGTTAAAAGACTTTCTTCGGTTGCAGGGACAAACTCGACGATTGCGTCGCCGGTGATTAGCGAGCCCGTACCAATGCGTACTGCCTCGCCCTGGCGGATTTCATGCTGTCCTTCCATTTCGAGCGCTAGGTCGACTCCTTCGTCGCCTGGCCGAAGTGTCACTCCAGCAACACGACCTACCTTAACTCCGTTCTTGCGAACCGGCGTATCGATGGCGACGCCTGGGGCAGCAGGAAAGTTGATCGTGACGGAATATCGATCGACCCAGAAATTGGGTATTGCTCCAAAGAATACGACGAGCAAAATCCCGATGATGGTGGAGGCTACGACGAGCACTCCAACACCGAAACGATAGCCGCTTTCTTCCATGGTTATATCCTTGACTAATGCTTATCTACGACTTTTTACTATAGCGTGAACGTCGGGTGTTTCCAGGTCTCCGGCAGATGTTGACGATTGACGCATTTCCATCAACCGCTCGCCCGCTTCGCCTCGTACAAATTGAAGCACGCGACGATCGGTGCATTGATCGATTTCCTCGGGAGTCCCGTCGAATAGGATTTGCTGCTCTCCAGGCTTCAATCGCGAATGCGGGTAAAGCATGATGACGCGATCGCCAACCTTTCGGGCCGTGTGCATATCGTGCGTGACAATGACGCTCGTCACTTTGTATCGTTGTCGAGTCCGTAACATCAACTCATTGACCACATCGCTCATGATGGGGTCGAGTCCGGTTGTAGGTTCGTCGTAGAGCAGCAAATCAGGGTCCAACATCAGTGCCCTGGCGATGCCGACTCGTTTACGCATGCCGCCGGAAAGTTGAGCCGGTCGTTTGGACATGACCGATTCCGGCAAGCCGACTTCTGCCAAACGTTCCGTAAGGATTCGCTGCTCATTGCTAGGCTTGGTTGCATTGAATTGTCGCAGGGGAAAAGCCACATTTTGGCCGATCGTCATGCTGTCGAACAGCGCCGCGTTCTGAAAAACAAATCCAAATCGCCGACGCAACTTGGTCATCTCCACGTCGCCCAACTTGTTGATATTGTTCCCGTCAAATATCACTTCGCCCTTCGTCGGTTTCAATAATCCCACAAGTGCTTTCAACAAGAGTGTCTTGCCGCAACCGCTTTCCCCAATAATGACCACGGTCTGGCCACGGGGGATCGCAAGGTTGATCTTGTTCAGAACAATTTGACGACCGAAGATCACACTCAAATCGCGTATTTCGACCAATGGGGAATTCGACTTGGATTCCGTTTCCCCGCGAAATTCGTTTTGTTGGACCGTTTCTTTTACCATTAGAATAGTTTTGCGCCTCGCGGCCAAAGAGCCGTGTAAACGCCATTCAAAAAAATGTTCATCACCAAGTCAAGAATAAGGATCAACACAAATCCATGTACGAAAGCCGACGTTGCGGCACGGCCCACGCCTTCGGCTCCGGCTTGGCAATTGAAACCACGATAGCAACTGATAACCGCAATAATTGCACCAAAGAATACGCTTTTGAAAACGCCTGCGAAAAAATCGAAGCCACCTACAAATTCGCGACTGTGACGCAAGTACTGGGCGTGATCGATGCCCAATACGATGACGCTATAAAAGTAGCCGCCAACGATTCCCATGAAATCGGCCATAATGGTCAGCGCGGGAATGAGTAGAACACAGGCAAGAAACCGCGGGACGACCAAATAGTGAATGGGATTCGCGCCCATTGCAATCAAAGCGTCGATTTGTTCCGTGACGCGCATCGTACCAAGGACAGCGGCCATTGCGCTTCCTACCCGGCCTGCCAACATGGTTGCTGCAAGCACGGGCCCCAATTCGCGGACGAGCGACATATTGATGACCGCACCCAATCGCGACTCCAGTCCAATACTCTTGAATTGAGAATAGCTGTGCTCTGCTAGCACCATCCCGATAAAAGTTCCCGTCAAAGCAACAACGGGTAAACTAAGAACGCCGACTGCGTAGAAATTAGGCATGACCGTCTCGCGCTTTAGCCGCGCTGTTGTCATCCATACTATGATCTGCCAAGCGAAAATCGCGACGTCGCCAACCGTCGACATCGAATCGATGACGACCTTACCCCAAGTATTAACCCAACGAATAAGGTTTCCGCGAAACCCGGAGTCGTGATAACTTGTTTTGGTAGCGACGTTGGACATGTTCGGGGGCAAGTTTTACTGGGTTCAATGATATCGAAACGCGAAATTGTCGGCCCCCCGAAAACCTTCGCGATAGTGGTTTACCAATGCGGGAAAATCGCATTCGCAAAATCACATGTCTCGTTTATCGTCACACCCGACTTTGCGGATTAGGAAAACTTTGCCGACCAAACTGATTCGTGAGCTTCAGTAATGCTAGCCTTTGGCCGAGCCGCGCGACGATATCTTATTTGCATCGACATCGCCCCTCAAGTTTCCTAACTTCGCAAATCGTCACCTTGGTTTTGGAGGTCCCGCGTGAGGGGGATCGATGCGTCGCACGGATCCTTTCTTGCCTTTGCGAACCGCCGATGTCACCATGGCTTCCTCATACTCGGTAGCGGACATGATGATGATCTCACTCGTTTTCGTTCGCTCGTCTTTTACGGTATGCAAATAGCAACCAACGTACGATTCCGTCACACGTGCTTTAGCGTCTAGCGGTGCAACGATTAGAAGCTGCAAACCAAACTTTTCAAATAGCTGCATCGCGTATTCTGCGTAACGATCGTCGACCTTTGAGAACATCTCATCGACGACAACAAAGTGGAAACGATCCTGATTCGTTTGCAGAGGGTCGATATTGTATTGGTAAGCAATCGCGGCGACCAAGATTGTAAACGCAAGCTTTGCCTTTTCGCCCCCGGATTGCCCGGCGCTATCCTCGTAATAACTTCGCTCCAAACCGGTTGCCAACTCGACTTCGCGTGCTCCGAAATCGAACCAGCGGCGAACATCGGTAACTTTGTCCCGCCAACGTTCCTCGTCTCGTAATTTCTGAATCAGTTTTTCGATTCGCTGGAATCGAACTTCCAGATCATTTTCGTTGTTGGATACATCTCCCAAGCATTCCCGCAGCGAGGCTTGAAACGCCTTTATTTCGGGATCGCTCACGGCCCGTGGTTCCAAACGCATGAACGTGCCAGGATGATATTCGAGTTGCTGCAGCGAAACGTTGAGCGCATTAATTCGGCTTAAAAGGTCTTGTTTTTCGGTTTGCAAGTTGGCATGAAAGATGCCGATCTCTTGAATGACTTTCTCGTTGAGACGTTCCTTAAATCGCTTCTCCAGTCGTGGCAAATTGTCGTTGCGCAAACTATCGAGCAGCCCGAGAAAATTGTCGTCGTATCGTTCGTTGGCTTGGAGGTCGACGACTAACTCTGGGAAATCATTCATAAATCGTTGCTGGAGCTTAGCCAAATCCAGTTTTAGCGGGTCACGCTGGCTATTGAGTTGCAGCAACTCCGCATGAAACTGTTTTGTTCGGTCAAGCTCCAATTGTCTAAGCTCATCCCAAAACAGCGGACGGGCTGGCAAGGACGCTTCGAGAATGGCAAAACTCTGTTTGTCTTTTTTCAGATTTGCCGAAGATTTTCGATCGGCAGTTTTCATTTTCGCACGTTCTAGAATCTTCCGCGCGTCGCCCAACTGACTTTCGTACTGACCGATCTTAGCCATCAAGCCATCACGTTCTTTTTGAAGCTCACCTTTTGCTTGAATGGCTTCTTCCAGCCGTTGATGCAGAACGCGTCCAGCGTCATCTTGATTGACCAACTGTTTGGCCTCGGACCGAAGCTCGGCGATTACGGCCTGATGGCGACGCCAATCGATCTCGGAAAAATCACGATACTTGAGCGCCGATTCCACCGAAGCAATTTGTTGCCGCGTGGTCGCGATTGTGTCGTCCAAGGATTTGAGTTGAGATCGAATATTTTGTTCCCGCGCTGTCAATTCTGAAATCGACGCAGTCAACTGCTTTTTCTTTTCGCGATTATTCCATCCGAGAATAAACGAGCGGGGGTCGCTAGTCCGTTCGCGATCGTCTTTCTCATGTCGTTGGTCGCCGACTTTCGTATGCCTTTGTCGAGTAACTGCCAGTCTCGGGCTGGACTGAAACTCTTGCATTGTTTCGCAACATCGGAAGTCGAATCGATCGCTCAATTCTGTTCGCAACCACGCCTCCATCGGATGGCCTTCGCGTAATTCGATGCGACGGATCAGAGACAGCGGATGCAATTGGTCCAAGTCGGAATCGGACTTAACTCGACTCCCAGCTTTCAAGTAAACCAATCGTTGCCCGCGTCCTTCGCCGTCTTGCAGCCTGTTCTCCTCAATCCACTGGCTCACTCGACTATAGATTTTTTCGGGGACAAGCAAACTGAGCGCGAGCGGACGAAGGACCATTTCGATGGATGATTGCCAATCGCGAAACTCGTCGCGAACGGCGATCAATTCGGCCGCAAAAGGTAATTCGTAATCGGTCAATCCGATCGAAGCAGCGATCTTCATTCGCAAATCGAACAACCACGGCGGAATATTTCCATGGCGACCTTTGAGTGAATCAATTTCAGTTTGCTCGGACTTCAGCGCTGCACGAATCTTGGAAAGCTCTAACAAGACGGGCGCTCTCTGATTCTCTATTTCCTTTGCCGCCGAATATAGTTGCGTCTGCAGCGACTCAAGTTCTTCTCGTCGTAGACTGAATTGTTTAACGTCCGCCAGCTTGTCGCTCAACTTGACCGATCGCAGATGCTCCATCAATGCTTTTTCCACTTTTTGTTTGGTCTCCAACCGTTCTTGTTCGGAATCGATCATTCGCGGAATTTCCCGCAATCGCTCGCCGCCGCCGCTTTCCATTTCATTTTTCAAGCGACGTTGCGTATCGTCGAGTTCGTCCATCCGCGTTTGCAATTCGGCAACGCGATGTCGGGCCGAAACAACATCTTTCTGCACTCTTTCGATTTGTGGGGTCAAGCACTCGATTGTCTTATGGCAAAAGAAAGCCTCCGTGGCATCGAGTGTCGCTTGTTTTTGCACGTACTGTTCGTCAAGCGTCGTAATGCTCGAAACCAATTGTTCCAGCGGAATCAGCTGCTCGACTTGCTTGCGCGTGCGAATAAGGCTTTGGTATGCTTGGCTTAGTTGGCTGAAATGGGTTAGTAAGTTGTCGATTTTCTCCTGCCAAGGTCGCTCTTCCAGCATGTGATCGCGTATGAACCGATTGAGGCTCTGAATGTCCTAGACGGCGACGGTCTGGATGAACAAATCAAACGCTTTGGCTCGCATATGCA
>JANMNK010000159.1:0-2307 GCA_031373875.1 Pirellulaceae bacterium
GAAGTTGCGAATCTGTTCGATCGAAATGTCAGCCATACGAGTCCGTAGTCGAGGTAAACAAAATGGAACGAGAACTCGGGCAATATCTGCAAGTTCTCAACGACAGTCAGGTTGATCGCGCATGGTTGCGACCGGAACAAAATCATCCCCTGACAGCGATTACTTTGAGTTGATCAAGTCGCAGAGCCACGGGTGTTGGCAATGGCTCGCTGGTAATCTTGCCGAGCAATTCCGGCGGCACCGATATAGCCAGCGTCTCCACCAAGTTCTGCAAAATCAATTGTTGTGCCAGCGAAGACATTATCAAAGGTCAATTGTTGGAAGGATTGGCGAATCTTCTCCAAAAATCGCTTTCCAATGTCCGATTTGCGGCCTCCGAAATCCATCGCACCACCTAAAACGACCAACCCAGGGTCGACGGCGTGAACCAAACTCGTGACGCCAATGCCCAAATAGAACGCTGTCTCATCGATTAGTTGCAGCGAAAATGCGTCTCCCGCAAGGGCCGCTTCGTAGACGTTCTTGGCAGTCAAGGACTCCCTGTGCTGGCTTAGTGAACTGGGTGCTCCGGCGGCGAGGCGTTCTTTAGCGATTGCCACCACAGCACTCGCACTGGCGTAAGCTTCCAAATGCCCGCGGCCACCACCCCAGGTACAATTTCTGGCTTTCGGTCCACTGTCCACGATGATGTGGCCGCATTCACCGCCCGCACTCGAAGCGCCATGGACCATGTGACCATCGATGATCACACCACCACCCACACCAGTCCCGAGCGTCAGCATCACCATGCTAGGAAATTTCTTTCCGGTACCGATCCAGAATTCGCCAAAGGCAGCGGCATTCGCATCGTTAGCAAAACTGACCGGCAAACCGATCGCTTCCGACAGGCAGTCGCGAATCGGAAAGTTCCACCAGTGAGGATGATTCGGTGGTTGAATCAACATGCCTTTGGGAACATCCATTGTGCCCGGCGTTCCGAGTCCGACGCGTGCGATTTGTGCTAGACCAAGACCAAGCGGCGCGAGCAGCCCTCGGCAAGCCGTCACGACACGAGCCATCGCTGGCTTTGGCCCAGTCGCTTCCTCGGTCGGTATTTCCGTAAAGGCAAACGTCGCGCCAGCGTTGTCGATACAACCAATCTTGATTGACGTTCCTCCAACGTCGACGCCAATAAAATACGGTGGCTGACATTTCTGAAAAGCGATAATCGGTTGCTTGAAACTCATGCTAAGCCTTGGTACTTATCCAAAACGAATGTTGTCATTGCAATTTAATTGTCGGCGGAGAGCGAGCCGCGCGGTGCATCGATGAAAAGTTGCGAACGCGTCAGATCACGCTCAAACGGCAACCTCAACTAGTCTCATCGAAACCGCATTAGCTTATCAATTCCGCCCGGTTCTTTCGACTCCAAAATCGCCATGGCTTAAGCAGTCATCGTCGAAAGTCGCTTTGCCACATGTAACTCGCAAAGGACGCAAGGGCCCGCATAAATTACCGTTTTCAATTCGTAACATTTGCGGGCAAATTAACTTGCTGATGCTGACATCAAAACCATTCAATTGATCACGTCCGACGGGTCTGTAAATGATTTAGTACAGTATCGACGCAATTGCTGTCAGTCCAGCGGAATAGCGTTCTTGATACTGTTTTGAGTTTAGTAGGACGCCGACGACATCTCGGCATATTGCAAGTCAGACGTTAAACTCGGTTCGCTCGGCGTTTTATTGACACGACAACTTGAACTAGGCAATGGAGATTCCCATGAAGATTGACGTAATTGCACACATTCACGCGAAATCGGGCCAGGAAAAAGCTTTGAAAATGGTGCTTGAAAGTTTCGTGGGTCCGACTCGACTGGAAGAAGGCTGTCTGCGATACGATTTATTCGTGGATCTCGATGATCCCACGAAGTTCACGTTTATCGAGGAATGGTCGAGCCGCGAAGCACTTGTCAAACACGGCCAGTCCGACCATATCGTTGCGGGGCGAACAATGTTCCCCGAATTACTAGCCGAGCCCGGCTGGGTACAAGTCCTTACTCGCATCGCTTGAGTTTACATATCTTGAGCTTACATATGCAGTCGCGTATTGAACTATTTCGAGCAAGTCGACTTCAAAGTCATCCAATGCTGGATCGCTGGGCGAATTCGTCTTTCCTCGTATGACCGGCTTAGGTATCGCACAGCAATAAGTTACTGTTTTAGCGGAACGGCGCGAGCCGTCCGGTGCAGCAAACCGGAGGGCTCGCGCCCAATGCCACTTACTTTCATTCTATGGGGGGGCGTTGGGCTGTCCGGGGTTGTTTTT
>JANMNK010000161.1:0-5172 GCA_031373875.1 Pirellulaceae bacterium
CGAAAGAACCCGGGCTCATCAACTCCATGATGGATTGGGGCAACGGCGATTGGGAAAGTGCCCTTGGCGGTGCTTCCCACATGGGACGCAGGGACATTGTCGAGTTTCTGCTCGAAAGCGGCCATCGCATCGATATTTTCTGTGCAGCAATGATGGGGCAACTCGAAGCCGTCAAATCATTCCTTACGCTTCAACCTAAATTGATCGACTCTAAAGGTCCGCACGGATTCACGCTGCATTTTCATGCTCAAGTAGGACAGGAAGCCTCCGCACCGGTTCTTGATTATCTGCAATCAATCAAACAAGTAGAGCTAAGACCGATTCCTTTCTTGAAAAAAGCCGATACGTCGACCGACAAGAAATCGTCGTAAACGAGACAACGCGTCCTTAGAAACGAGACGCTGTTATTGCTCGATGGTCGATCCATTACCACCGGCCACAGCTTCTTTGTCAAACAATTCTGGATGCACGTTGAACCATCGTGGTCTATCGGAGTTGACTTTCATCGCACGCTTGGCAGCTCGTACGTAATTCGCTTGAGACTGAACGATCTTCTCGGCCGAATTAACCAAGTAATAATCCATTTGCCGGATCGTTCTATGCCTGGTCATGTCGACCGCCAACTGAAGTTTGGCATCTTGAACAAGCCGCTTGATGTCGGCTCCGGAAAAGCCATCGGTGATCGCAAGAATGTTCGGCCAACGCGAATCGTCATCGACTCTGGTTTTCTGACTCAGTTGTTTTTCGATGAGAATTTTACGATTTTCAGCGTTTGGCAGCGTCATCTCAAGCCACAATTCAATACGCCCTGAACGAACCAGCGCGGGCGGAATATTCCCCAAGTCCATCGCCGTCATGATGACGCAAACGTTGCTGGCGCTCTTGCTTTCCAAACCATCAAGCATCGTCAAAAGATATCGGTAAAGCCCGTGTTCTCGACCGCTTTCGAAAATCACATCGCTGTCATCGATAAAGACAATTGACGGCGCATTGGCGATCGCACTATGAAAAATGGAGTTGATGTGATGATAAAAGTAGTCTGTCCCAGAAATAATTGTGCCATCGATGAGAAAGAACTTGCCGCGTAGTCTTCGAGCCAACGCGCGACCAATCGTAGTTTTCCCGGTTCCCGGAGGTCCAGCAAGCATCACACCTCGTTTCGGAGTTAAGCCGAGCTCGGCTGCAAGCTTTATGTTTTCCAGTGGCAGAATGATGTTTTCTTCTAACGCCGTAACGACCAGATCCACACCGCACAAATCGGATAATTCTACTTGCTGGACTTCGGAAACTTCGATGTTGCTCGCCATGCCTTGAGACTGAATGAAATCCAAAAGCTCGTCCGTGGAAATTTTCGTTTGAGTTCTTAGCCAATGACAAAGGTGTTTAATTCGAGAGCACGAAAGATTCGGCGCGAATCGATAGACGATATCAAAATCGACATCGCCAAGTTCACGACCCAGGAATTGCCGGAATAGAAATCGGTAATCCTCGACTGAAAAGTCGGAAATGGAGGTTGACCAAACGTTGTTCTGAAAAGAATCCGGTAATTGGCCATTGCTCCCCAGGACCAAACGGCAATTTTTTGCTCTCGCCGCTAGCATGATTGCTTTCAACGCCGCTTCAAAATACGAACCACGCGGAGTCTGAGAGCAACCCGTCGCGAAATCAAAGAACATGTTGAAATCATCAACAATGATTTGCGGGTGCTGATCGATAGCCGACTTGAGCACTTGCCAGCCGGCGTCTTCGATTGCCAAAGGATGCCGTTTCGTGGCTTCAGCAACCAAGTCGCAAACATCGATCCAGTGCGCACCGGTCTCCTTCTGGAATTCTTTGAGAACGGTAGTCTTACCCCGCCCGTCTGAATCACTCAAGTGCAGGATCGGAGTATTCTTTTGCCAAGCTACTAAAAATTGGTAGGCGTCGAGCTGAGATGGACTGAGTTTGATAAGTCCCGTTTGCAGTAAATTCATGGATTCAAGTTTGTCAGAAACTGACCGATAAAGTCTTTGGATTGTGGAATACAATGAAAACATCGAACGAAAGCTTGCGTTGTTGGTCGCTTGAATTCTAAGGACACTTTATACATGTCTGGGTTCGTATCTGCAGAGTTTTTTTGCTGCATTATTAAAATGTTCGTTCAGCCACGAACCAAAACGCCTCAGTTGGAGTCTCATGTTTTCATGAAGCAAAAAAAGCAGTCCTCAAAAGATGATGCAGGAAATTCCCAGACCGATAAAGAACGGGATGATCCGCGATACGATCTACGCTACGCCTCGAACGCCACGGGAGCATTCTCCCGCGGCAAAATCGATCGTAAGGCTGCGCAATTGTGTGCTCAGATCCGACGAGCTTTGGACTACGTCATTCCCGAAGTGCTATCGGAAACGAAATTCGACGCGATGGTGCTCGATGTGGAGCCAGCACCGAATACTTCGCATTTGCTAGTTATTCTTCAAGCTATCGGTCAGCTCGATGCGAGTGAAATCCGAGAGCTTGATTTTGAAATCACCCAAAGGGCGGGCTCCATCCGTACCGCAGTAGCACAATCTATTTACCGAAGAAAAACTCCTACACTTAGTTTTCGAATCGTACCATCATGACCATTCCATCCCCGAAACCACAAGCAGACTCATCGGGTATTACCGAGACTGGCGAAGCTAGGGGAATCGTGGATTTGGGCGACCACATTTCGCCAATCCAGGTCATCGGCACGCGGTGGATTCGCGAATCCATGGGGGCTAGTTGCATCCAGCAGGCGATTGCTGCTCGGATAGCGCCGGGAGTTTCTCAGATGGTGCTCAATCCCGACGCTCACTATGGAAACGGTGTACCGGTTGGAAGCGTTTTGGTATCTCCGACACACATCTATCCGGGGCCGGTCGGTGTCGATATCAAATGCTCGATGAGCCTTTTGCAGACCGATATTCCTGCTAGTGAAATTACAGACTTTCGTGTACGTCGTCGAGTCATAACGGAAATCGAATCGAAACTCGCGAAAGGACGCAAACCGGCGCGAGGTCGACCGATCAACGAAGACAGCGGATTCGACGCTGCGGTACGCGGCGCTTCGAAAAAGTTGCTTGATCATTTAGGGATTCCACCAAGCTGGGCCGATCGATGCGAAGACGCTTGCCATTTGGGTATCGACGGAAGAACGGATTCCCTCGCGATCCGGCTTCAAAAACTGATCCGTGAAGAAGCAATCAAAAACTTTCATGACAAATGCAAACAGCTTGGCTCTTTCGGAGGCGGGAATCATTTTGGCGAATGCGAAGTCGTTTACGTTCGCGATAGTGATCACGCCCGGACGACTGCAGATCATTTTGGATTGCGCGACAACTGTGTCGCGTTTCTGTCGCATTGCGGGTCGCGTGGGTTGGGGCATGCTTTGGCGACCAATCAATTCCGTACGTTGCAGCATGGTTTTCGAAAACGGGGGCGCGCATTTCCAAGCGGCCAGCCAGACTTGGTTCATGCGGAGTATGGAACGCCGGAGGCTGAAGCGTACTTGCTCGACATGGCTCTTGGGGCGAACTTTGCAACGGTCAACCATCTACTGATCAATTCCATCGTGCTCGAAGCGTTTCAGAAAGTCTTTCCGGGCGCACGCGGCGATTTAGTCTATTTTATTAGTCACAATATCGCGCGACGAGAATGGGTCGACGATCAGTTCCAATGGGTTCACCGTAAAGGCGCCACACGAGCGCTTCCAGCGGGCCACCGCGAATTGGCAGGGACCATGTATGCCGATACGGGGCATCCGATTCTGCTGCCGGGAAATCCCCGCGATGGTTCGTCTGTTATGGTTGCCCAGCCAGGCGCTTCACTGACTGCATTTAGCGTCAATCACGGAGCAGGACGATCGCTGAGCCGCACCCAAGCCAAAGCGAAACTTGTACAGAAGGACGTCGAAGAGTCGTTAACCAGTTCGGATGTGATCAGCAACTGTCGTCGCTATCCAATCGATGAAGCACCGGACGCTTACAAAGACTTTTCCGAGGTTCTTGCAAGCGTTGAGAAAGCGGGCTTGGCCGTCGAGATCGCGCGGCTTCTCGCCAAATTCGTAATTAAAGATGCTTCACCCTAGTTACGACGGTTGTTGAAGTACGCAGTTAATTGAGCGAGTCGGCGAATGCGCGACGAAGTGCCGCCAAGCCTCGTTCGCCGTCTTTGCCTTCGATGACGACGTTGACGCGAAGCTCGCTGGTGTTGATCATCATGACGTTGATGTTTTCGTCCGACAAAGCTTTGAACAATGCGATTGCAACACTCGTATGGCTCTGAAGGCCGATACCGCTGACCGATAGTTTGGCGATTTCTTTGCTGCCACCTATACGACGGAACTTGTACTGAAGCTTTCCAAGAACTTCCAGGCAGTGGTCGAGCTGATCTTCGGGGATGGTAAAGCTGATACTGGTTTCGCCTTGGTACCCATCGCAGCTTTGAACGATCATATCGACAAAGATACCAGCGGCAGCGACCGTTTGGAAAACGTCATAGGCGAGACCAGGTTGATCGGGAACGCCGAGCAAGGTCACACGAGCTTGATCGCCAGTCAGGGAGATATCGTTGAGGACAAGCTGTTCCATATCCTCAGAACGCAATCGCTCGACAACATCGCCGACATCAGCCAATTCTTTGCCACCGTTACGGCCAATTGTCCAAGTACGAGCATCGGTCGGTCGCGTTTGTAAATCGAAAGCTTGGTGAACGGCACGCAATGCTTTTTGAGACTCCGTGCGAGTCACCAAGACGCTGATTTTGATTTCGCTCGTTGTGATCATTTGAATGTTAATGTTATTCGACGCGAGGGCGTGGAACATTTTTTCCGCAACACCTGTCTGCGTTGCCATCCCAAGCCCCACGACGGAAACTTTGGAGACCGCATCGTCGCTCGTCATTCCGCTCGCGCCTAGGAACTCGACGGCTTCCGTAACCGCTTGCAACGCACCCCGCAGTTCGTCGCGTGGTACCGTAAACGAGATGTCGGCGCGATCATCTTGAGCGATATTCTGCACGATCATATCGACCGAAATGTTTTTGGCCGCGATGCGGGAGAAAATTTCCAGACTGCTGCCCGGCTTGTCGGGCACGCCGAACACGGTGATGCGGGCTTCGTCCTTGGTGATGGCGGCCCCGCTGACGGGCAGGTCGGGCTGTTCCGAGACG
>JANMNK010000215.1:0-1979 GCA_031373875.1 Pirellulaceae bacterium
AGTTTGCCACACGGCTTCGTACGTTAGTGTTCCTGAGCGGCTCATAATGCCGACCTTACCGGGTTTGTGAATATATCCTGGCATGATCCCGATCTTGCACTCACCGGGAGTAATGACGCCCGGACAATTGGGGCCGATCAAGACGGAATTGCTTCGCCGCACGACGTCGTAGACATGAACCATGTCGAGAACTGGTACACCTTCGGTAATTGCACAGATGACGCCGATACCTGCATCGATCGCTTCGAGGATGGCGTCTGCGGTAAAGGGAGGTGGGACGAAGATCATGGTTGCATCCGCGCCGGTTTCGCGAACAGCATCTTCGACTGTGTCGAAAACGGGTAGACCTTCGACTTTTTCACCTGATTTGCCGGGAGTGACCCCGCCAACCATCTTTGTTCCGTACTCTTTGCAGCCTTTGGTATGGAAAGCGCCGGCGTTTCCGGTGATTCCTTGACAGATGACGCGTGTATTCTTGTTAACGAGAATGCTCATAGCGGAGAATTTTTTTGCAAAGGAGTTACGTGTATTTGAAGTTGAAACGGGCCGAGTTGCGGTGGAACAAAATTGAATCGGTTATTTCGCGGCCTTGACTGCGGCGACGATCTTTTTGGCGGCATCGGTCAAATCGTCGGCGGAAATGACTGCCAAGCCACTTTCGCGAAGCATTTTCTTGCCTTCTTCGACTTCGGTACCTTCAAGCCGGACAACGAGAGGGACTTCAAAGCCCACTTGTTTCGAGGCTTCGATGAGAGCGGTTGCGATCGTCGTACATCGAGCGATTCCGCCGAAGATATTTACCAAGATACCTTTGACGTTGGAGTCCGACAAAATGATTCGGAACGCTTCGGTGACTTGTTGTGTATTGGCTCCGCCACCAACGTCCAAAAAGTTTGCGGGACTTCCTCCGTGGTACTTAATGATGTCCATGGTCGCCATTGCCAATCCAGCACCGTTCACCAAACAGCCGATATTCCCATCAAGCTTGACGTAGCTGAGTCCGGTGTTGGCTGCACGAACTTCGGCAGGCTCTTCTTCGGCAAGGTCACGATACTCTTTCAAGTCAGCGTGACGGAACATGGCGTTGTCATCGAATGTGATTTTCGCATCGAGAGCGATCATTTGTTGATCCGTTGTGATCACCAAAGGATTAATTTCCAACAGCGAACAATCGCAGTCCACGAAAAGCTTGCAGACCTTCTTCATGAACTGTTCGGCGCTTCTCGCTGCCGGGCCGGTAATACCAAGCTTTTTGCACATCTTGCGAGCTTGAAAACTGTCAAGTCCGTGCGCGGGGTCAAACGCTTCTTTGAAGATCTTGTCGGGAGTTTCTTCAGCAACCTTTTCGATTTCTACGCCACCTTCGCTGCTCACCATGACCACAGGTTGCGAGGAGGCGCGATCGACGACGATTCCCATATACAATTCGCGACCGATCGAGCAGCCTTGCTCGATAAATACTTGATTGACCTTGCTACCTGTTTCGCCGGTCTGGATCGTTACGAGATGGTTGCCTAGCAATCGACTGGCAACGTCAGCGGCTTCTTCTGCCGACCGAACGAGTTGCACGCCGCGTTGCTGTGGGTGCTCAGTCACAGTACCTTTGCCGCGTCCACCTGCGTGAATTTGTGCTTTGATGACCGAGATAGGTGAAGCAAGTTTTTCGAAAGCCTGTTTTGCTTCATCGGGCGAACGAGCCACGAATCCTTGCAGGACCGGTACTTGGGCTTTACGAAAAATCTCTTTAGCTTGAAATTCGTGAATCTTCATCGGAGTAGTTCAATCCAGATTTGCTCCACAACCGCAATTCGCTGACGGCATGGCTTTGAAATAGTTGTTCGTTTGTTTTGAGAATCGTTTTGTAGAAATGTAAATTACCGGTCGCCCGTGACGTTCGTCAGAGTATTTTTTAGCACAGTGTTTTTAGATTTCCAGCAATCTGAGGTTTGTTCGGTGATATGAGCGGCAAGGCGCTAGCC
>JANMNK010000231.1:0-3213 GCA_031373875.1 Pirellulaceae bacterium
CGTTTCGACGATTGGGGCTGCGTAGATGAAAAACTCTTGTCGTGACAAGCCTGCAGGAATCAGCAATCCATTTAAGCCGATATTGGCGACAAACACGCCGTGCGGCAGATTTCGGCCGCAGTCTTCATTGCCGAACCCTAAGTCGCTTTGAAATGTCTTGCGATTAATTTCCACGAAAGCACGAATGGTCTGACCCGGTTTTATCCGTAGTGGATTATCCAAAGTCGGTTGGTGAATGCCGTCTTCGAGAAATATCTTTACTTCGACACGCTGATCGTCGACGCGTTTGACTTTGATAGGCTTGGGCAGTTCCGTTTCGATTGTTAGACTGCCGTTGACCGCGCGGGCAACGAGCGTGACTTGGAACTCGGGTGGGATGTTGGGCAAATCGCGGGGAACAAAGATGGTTGCTTGCGCTTTGTTTTGTCCAGGCTCGACAAACAGCGGCTGAGTCGCAATCACACCTTCGGGCAATCCCCGCATTTCGATATCGATCTTGCCATCTAATCCGTCGTGTCTCTCGACGGTGACTTCGAATTCTCTGCCGGTACCTGGAGCAATCGTCAGTTCGTCCGCATTGTGCGAAATGTCAAAATGCGGACTGGGTTGCATGACCGACAACTGGTATTTGAAAGCTTCGCCACCACGCCCCGCAGCATCGCGCAATCGGATCAAGTAACGTCCCGTCTCTGGTGCCTTGAAATATAAACGCGAGTCCTTTCCCCATAACCGACGGCTGTCATCGTCGTTTTCAAAATAGATCGGGAACACGGGCAAGCCATTCGGTATCGTCGATGCGTCCGGGGCAAGTTCTTTTACTACCCAGCATGGCGCGCCTAATGCATGGGCATTGGCTGTTGTGCCAAACAAAGTGTATCGCTTGCCGTAGCCCGGATAAACCTTGAAACCCGAATCCGGGCCCCGCGGATACAGCCACAGTTTGACGACCTCGCCCCCGGCATACAGATACTCGTTCAACTCCATATCTTCCCATTTGTGGACGCGGAAATCGTCGGCTGTGTCAGAACTCTTGCCGCGAAACGTGAAATAACTTTCTCGGACCGCTTGCAGGCGAGTTTGCAGCACACTTTTGCCAGCGGCATCGGTGACTTCGACGATACTATCCAGCGGCGAACCATCGCGAGCGGCTTTAACGGCAACCACCCAGATCTGTCCGGCCTTGACGTCCAAGGCATACCAATCTTCGTCGGTCTTCTGGTCGCCAACCGGGTTGATGGTCCCAGAAATTTGAGCAGGTAAAGGAATCAACTGCGGTTCAGTGGGATGATTGTTTGACTCGGCTTCGTCGATAAGGTGAGGCGATACTGAGGCGATTGACTCAAGCGGCGCGATCGATGGCGACTCGGTTTTCGGGGTGCGCGGTCGCGGCAAGTCACTTGGCAATTCGACTTTTTTAAGCTCGCCATCCAGCGACGCACACAAAAGCTCCGTCGCTCGCAGGCCGACCCAAGACGGCGTGTCTTCGGTTTCGGCGAGTTGGCCAAGTGGGCTTAGGTCGTCGCCGGTCCAGAGCTTGATGGTGCGATCACGACCGACGGTTGCAATTCGCTGACCGTCGGGTGAAACAGCCATCGCCAAAACCGCACCTTCGTGAGCGAAACTCACGAAGAGCAGAGGATTGATCTCGGCTTGCTTTCGAGAAACTATTTTCCATTTCCGAATACGCCGATCTTCTCCTGCTCCAAACAAGTATTCGCCGGTCGGATCGAATCGAACGCAGATTTGTTCGGCTTCGCATTGGTTCAAAGTATCCAATCGCGTGCCCGTCGCGACGTCCCAAATCTTAATCGTCTCGTCGGCGCTGGCTGTCGCGAGCAGTTGGCCTTGTGGATCAAAGTCGAGATCCAATATCGCGCCGTTATGACCTTGTAGCGTTCTGATCAGTGCGCCCGTCTCGGCATCCCAAAGATGGACTACGCGGTCATAACCTGCGGTAGCAAGAATTCGACCATCAGGGCTTGCCGCTGCAGTAAAGATCGCGTCGCTGTGTGCTTCGAACTGTTGGACAATTTTTCTCGTACCGATTTCGATAATCGAAACTTGGCCGCCAACGCCAGAGATTCCCGAAGAGATAATCGCACGCTGCCCGTCGGCGTATAGTCGAATTTGATTGACTTTGCCAACCACGTCTGGCCAAGCGTGAACTGTTTTTCCAGTTGCATCGATCAAGGACAATTTGTTGTATTGACCGATCAGCACATGCGAATCATCGACAAGACAACCTGCCGTAATGGGTTCAGCACCATGGAACGAAGATGCGATATGAGGCACGGCGAGCCGATTCATTAAGGGTACAATTTCGTCTTTACCAATCGCTCCACTGTCGATCCAGCGACCGATCAGTTCAATTTGTTCTTTGCTCGGTTGCGGGCTATCGTCCGGCGGCATCTTGGGTTCTTCAAGGCCAGCGATATGACGGTAAAGTTTGCTTTCAGTTGCCTTGCCAACAATCAAGTTCGAGGACTCGACCAAAGATTTGTAAGTCGCAATCGAAAACTCGCCTTCACGGTCTTGGTCGTTGTGGCAATCCAAGCAAAATTGAACGAAGACCGGTCGGACTTGGGATGCGTAATCTGGGCCTTCGGCGCGAGCTGCAAAGGGCAGGGCGATCGTGGCGACCATGATGAGGATTGCGCGATAGCAGCGTGGCTTGTAAATCATAAGAAGTCTCTGCGACTGTTTGTGAAATCGGGGATAACTGATTTTCGTCTGAAGGCGGCAGCAACGCAACTTGGCAAAATTGTGGAGAATTTTCGAAGGAAACGAGTAAGGGGACAGGGGGCTGGGAGGGGGTTTTGATTCTGGGGTGATTGGGGGTGGAAAGTGATTGGGTGGTGAACGTGTTTTGGGGTTCCTTTCCGGCAGAAAGGAACTACTTGAAGAAAGGAACGACTTGTAGGAACTACTAGGCGATAATGTCGTGGATGACTTGGCCGTAGTCGATTTCTAGACGTTTACGGCCGGGGATATTGAGTTGTCTTGAATCTAGCCCCAGGAGATGCAAAGCGGTCGCGTGAATGTCGGTTACATAGTGCGGGTTTTCCGCAGCGTGGAATCCTAATTCATCGGTTGCTCCGTGCACATAGCCCGACTTGAGACCGCCACCAGCCATCCAAATTGTAAATCACACGTGGAACGCCTGAGGGCGAAGAACATCACCCCGCACATCGCCGTCAACGACTATGTCACGAA
>JANMNK010000237.1:0-2096 GCA_031373875.1 Pirellulaceae bacterium
CATGCATACGGCCGATCCGAGTGCATTCTTTGATCCCATCGACGAAACGAATGAACGGGTTGAAGAGCTCAGTCGACATCCGGACTGGGCTTTCCCGTCGGATCGATTTCCTTCCCGCGAATCATTACACGCGGCGAGAAATAATGTTATCGAGCGTCATCGACAAACCATCTTCATCGCCGCGCACTTGGGAAACGACGCCGAAGACTTAGAACGTACGTCGCAGTGGCTGGATCAGTATCCCAACTTGTACGTAGAGATCGCTTCACGAATATCCGAGCTTGGACGACAACCATATTCCGCGCGAGAGTTTCTGGAAAAATACTCTGACCGCGTGTTGTTTGGAACCGACGGACCGTGGCCCGAGGAACGACTTCGGCTGTATTGGCGATTCTTGGAGACACGCGACGAGAATTTTCCCTACTCGGAAAAAGCGATTCCGCCGCAGGGTTTATGGCGAATTCACGGCGTCGGATTGAGCAGGGAGACCTTGAGGAAAATCTATTTCGAGAATGCGACCAAGATTATTCCTGCCGTTTCCCAAAAACTTGTTCGGCAGGGTATTCCTATCCCTTAAGCTGCGGACCCTTGCTGGCAATTTGCAGGGCCCGCCGGTGCACCCCTAGAAACTGATCTCAAGACCGGCGGTGGCACCGTGGAATATTACCGTGTCTCCCGCGCGGACATCGCTGCCTAACGACGGCGTCACGATGCTATTGCGTTGATTTGCTGCCGTGGCAACTCCAGGCATAAACCAAGCTTCGTAACCTCCCATGGCAACAACATTGGGAAATATTCGATAGCGTGCCAGTAAACCGGTTTCGATCATTCCGGCAAAGTCGATGTCCTTATCGCGAGAATTAACACGCGTGGTGCCGCGATTGGACATGAAGGTATTGCTCTTGTTGAAGTTCCCGAAAATGCCCAGTCGCGTTCTCAATCCAACTTCTAAACGGTTGGTTGCAGGAAAGAACATATCATTGCCAATTTGAAAACCTAACAGCAGGTTATCGACATTCTGACGGAACACGCCTTTGCCGCCGCCAGTTCCGGTCGAATCAAAACTAAATCCTTCGCGATAGTCGATCGCTCGAATTCCGATCAAAGTCGACATGACATTGTCTGCCCACCAATGGCGATTAAGTTCGTAGTTATTGAACCTTGCCTTATACAATTGGCTATGGGTTGTCGCGTTGTTAAACGCATCGATGCTGGCGGCCGTGTAGGGCGCACCGGCAGTAAAGAAGCTGTCGAGTCCGGCGCCGGTCACAGAGTCTTGTCGCGACCATCGAAATGGCCCCGTAAAGACGGCTTCGATACCGTCAACGCAGTCGAGCATTTGCCCGATCGTATATCGACCGGACAAGTCATTGCCGAATTGGGGCAGAAGCCGATTTTGCGACATCGTGAAATTTTCATCGCCTTCGCGAGTAATCCACAAGGCTTCGTAACTCAAGTAAAAATCTCGGTTACAACCTTGCACCACACCGAAACTTTTATTTCTGCGAGCATGGTTACGACTGCTGCCAAAGTGCATCGGCGATTCGATGGGAGACCCGATCATGGGTTCGTATGGCAACGCATCCTCTACAATCACACCTTGCTGAATCACACTTGGCTCTATGACACCTTGCTGCGTTTCAACAAATTGTTCGGTCGCAGGTGCGGACTTTAAAGTTCCCAAATCGTCGACTTTGATTTTGAGGGGAGCTTGCATATTGGGCGCTTGATAATTGTCCGCCAAAGACGCTACGGTAGTTTGACCAAAGCAGGCAGGTGTCGCGGCACTTGCAAGCGCAATTATCACAGAGAATGCAACCCCCGGTCCAGCCTTCGTTTTTACACGAGCACAGGCGGAAGTAACTCTGTTTTTGAATTGAAGTTTCATTTTGCGTTCCTCAAAATCCCTGCATTGGAACAGACTGTAATATCTGGGGCGTTGAATCTAGATGGAAAAACTCATCTGCGATTCGGCTGAACTATCACCATGTCTTTGATAGGCTCGAGACATACACGGCGAATAAAGGTCATGATCTTTACGGCTGTCAATTCATCGGGAACGATCCCCGTTATCAACATTCCGGGCGCACCATGAT
>JANMNK010000257.1:0-19281 GCA_031373875.1 Pirellulaceae bacterium
TTACACGGGACTTGTAAGCGGAAGTGCCTTCAGCATCGATGTTTCAGGTGCTGATCTTGCAGCCGATGTGGATCGCACGATCGATGCGAGTGTCACCACGACAGACGCTTCGGGTAACACAGGATTGGCGAGTGATGCGGAGACCTACTCGGTTGATACAACCTTAAGCGCTAGCATCACTCTTATCACAAACGTCACGGCCGACGACATTATCAACGCCAGCGAAGCTGCCGGTGTCACAGCCATAACCGGTACGGTTGGCGGCGATGTCCAAGATGGCGATACGGTCAGCTTGACAGTCAACGGCATGATTTACACGGGGCTTGTAAGTGGAAGTGCCTTCAGCATAAATGTTTCAGGTGCGGATCTTGCAGCCGACGCAGATCGAACCATTAATGCGAGTGTCACGACCACGGACTTGGCTGGCAATACAATAACTGCGACCGATACGGAAACGTATTCGGTTGACACGAGTGTAAGTGCCAGCATCAGCTTGGATTCGAACATCACGGCCGACGACATCATCAACTCGGCCGAAGCTGTAGGTGTTGTAGTAATCACCGGTACCGTAGGCGGCGACGTTCAGGACGGCGATATGGTAACATTGACTGTGAACGGTGTGAGTTACACTGGCACCGTCAGCAGCGGCACCTTTAGCATCAACGTATCAGGCTCCGACCTAGCTGCAGACGCTGATCGCACCATCGACGCGAGTGTAACGACTACAGATTTGGCCGGTAACACAACAACTGCGACAGATACCGAAACATATTCGGTTGACACGAGTGTGAGCGCTAGCATCAGCCTGGATGCAAACGTTACTGCTGACGACATCATCAACTCGGCTGAAGCTGCAGGTGTTGTGGCCATCACGGGTACGGTGGGCGGCGACGTCCAAGACGGCGATACGGTGACGTTGACTGTGAACGGTGTGAGTTACAGTGGCACCATCAGCAGTGGTGCCTTTAGCATCAACGTATCAGGCTCGACCTTGGTTGTCGATGCTGACCGCACGATTGATGTGAGTGTCACGACGACGGACTTGGCTGGTAACACAGCAACTGCAACGGATACGGAAGGTTATTCGATTGACACGAGTGTAAGTGCCAGCATCAGCTTGGATGCAAACGTTACGGCTGACGACATCATCAACGGCAGTGAAGCCGCCGGTTTCGTAGCAATCACGGGAACGGTTGGCGGAGACGTCCAAGACGGCGATACGGTCACCCTGACGGTGAATGGTGTGAGTTACACGGGCACCGTCAGCAGCGGAGATTTTAGTATTAACGTGTCAGGCTCCGATTTAGTTGCCGATGTTGACCGCAGGATTGATGCGAGTGTAAGTACCACGGACTTGGCTGGTAACACAGCGACTGCAACCGACACCGAGAGCTATTCAGTTGACACCACGGTCTCTGCATCGGTAAGCCTAGATGCGAACATCACTGCCGACGACATCATCAACTCGGCCGAAGCTGCCGGTGTGGTAGCCATCACGGGTACCGTAGGCGGTGACGTACAAGACGGCGATACGGTAACGTTGACGGTGAATGGAACCGTTTACACGGGAACCGTAAGCAGCGGAGCCTTTAGCATCAACGTATCAGGCTCTGATCTAGTTGCCGATGCTGACCGCACGATTGATGCGAGTATAAGTACCACAGATTTGGCCGGTAACACAACAACTGCAACAGATACCGAAACGTATTCGGTAGACATGAGCGCTCTTGCAAGCATTGCTCTGAACGCAAACATCACCGCTGACGATATCATCAACTCGGCTGAAGCCGCTGGTTTGGTAGCCATCAATGGTACTGTTGGCGGCGACGTCCAAGACGGCGATACGGTCACGTTGAATGTAAACGGTGTGAGTTATACTGGCACCGTCAGCAGTGGCACCTTTAGCATCAATATTGCTGGCTCGGATTTAGTTGCCGATGCTGACCGCACGATCGATGCGAGTGTCACGACGACGGACTTAGCCGGTAATACGACAACTGCAACGGATACGGAGAATTACTTGGTTGACACAAGTGTAATCGCGAGCATCAGCTTGGATGGGAACGTTACGGCTGATGATATCATCAACAGCAGCGAAGCTGCCGGTATTGTAGCCATCACGGGTACGGTTGGCGGCGACGTCCAAGACGGCGATACGGTCACCCTGACTGTGAATGGTGTAATTTACTCGGGTGCAGTCAGTAGCGGAGCATTTAGCATCAATGTTGCAGGTTCCGACCTAGTCGCAGACGTGGACCGTACTGTCGATGCGAGTGTCAGTACAACCGATTTAGCCGGTAATACTGCCACGGCGACGGATACGGAGGACTACTCGGTTGACACCAGTTTCAGTGCATCAATTAGTTTAAACTCGAACATCACTTCCGACGACATCATCAACGCCAGTGAAGCTGCAGGTGTCGTTGCCATCACGGGCACCGTAGGCGGAGACGTCCAGGACGGCGATACGGTAACGTTAACAGTGAATGGCAACGTTTACGCGGGAACGGTAAGCACCGGAGCCTTTAGCATTAACGTCGCAGGCTCTGATCTAGCTGCTGATGCTGATCGCACTGTCGACGCGAGCGTAACTACCACGGATTTGGCCGGTAATACTGCAACGGCAACTGATACCGAGAGCTATTCGGTTGACACCAGTATCTCTGCATCGATCAGCTTGAGTGCGAACATCACTGCTGACGACATCATCAACTCGGCCGAAGCTGCAGGTGTAGTAGCGATCACCGGTACCGTAGGCGGCGACGTCCAAGACGGCGATACGGTGACGTTGACTGTGAACGGTGTGAGTTACACTGGTGCAGTTAGCAGCGGCACCTTTAGCATCAACGTATCAGGCTCGGACTTAGTCGCAGATGCAGACCGCACGATTGATGCGAGTGTCACGACGACGGACTTAGCTGGTAATACCGTAACCGCATCAGATACGGAAACGTATTCGGTTGACACGAGTGTAAGTGCCAGCATCAGCTTGGATTCGAACATCACGGCCGACGACATCATCAATTCGGCCGAAGCTGTAGGTGTTGTAGCAATCACCGGTACCATAGGCGGCGACGTCCAAGACGGCGATACGGTAACATTGACTGTGAACGGTGTGAGTTACACTGGCACCGTCAGCAGTGGCACATTTAGCATCAACGTATTAAGTTCGGACTTGGTTGCCGATGCAGACCGCACGATTGATGCGAGCGTCAAGACGACGGACTTAGGGGGTAATACAACAACTGTAACGGACACGGAAACTTATTCGGCTGACACGAGTGTAAGTGCCAGCATCAGCTTGGACTCGAACATCACGGCCGACGACATCATCAACTCGGCCGAAGCCGCTGGTGTTGTAGCCATCACGGGTACGGTTGGCGGCGACGTCCAGGACGGCGATACGGTAACGGTGACTGTGAACGGTGTGAGTTACAATGGCACCGTCAGCAGTGGAGCCTTTAGTATCAACGTATCAGGCTCTGACTTAGTTGCCGATGCGGACCGTACGATCGATGCTAGTGTGACGACGACAGACTTGGCCGGTAACACAGCCACGGCAACGGACACGGAAAGTTATTCGGTGGACACAAGTGTTGTTGCAAGCATTGCCCTGAATGCGAACATCACCGCCGACGACATCGTCAACTCGGCTGAAGCTGCCGGTGTAGTAGCCATCACAGGCACCGTAGGCGGCGACGTCCAAGATGGCGATACGGTAACGTTGATTGTGAACGGTGTGAGTTACACTGGCACCGTGAGTAGCGGAGCATTTAGCATCAATGTGGCAGGTTCGGACTTAGTTGCCGATGCTGACCGCACGATCGACGCAAGTGTTACGACAACGGACTTAGCTGGTAATACGGCATCTGCAACCGACTCGGAAAGCTACTCGGTCGACGCCACTGTAAACGCTAATATCAACCTCGCTTCGAACATCACTGCTGACGACATCATCAACTCGGCTGAAGCTGCAGGTGTTGTAGCGATCACGGGAACCGTTGGCGGTGACGTCCAGGACGGCGATACAATTACCTTAACTGTGAATGGAACCGTTTACACAGGAACAGTCAGCAGCGGAGCCTTTAGTATCAATGTATCAGGCTCGGATCTAGCCGCCGATGCTGATCGCACTATTGATGCGAGTGTTACCACAACAGACTTGGCTGGCAACACAGCAACCGCAACAGATTCCGAAACGTATTCGGTCGACACTAGCGTAATCGCGAGCATCACTTTAGCTTCGAACATCACCGCCGACGACATCATCAACGGCAGTGAAGCTGCTGGTGTCGTAGCCATCACTGGCACCGTTGGTGGCGATGTTAACGACGGCGATACGGTAACGTTAACAGTGAACGGCACGGTTTACACAGGAACAGTAAGCAGTGGAGCCTTTAGTATCAACGTAGCAGGGTCCGATCTAGCTGCTGATGCTGATCGTACGATCGACGCGAGCGTAACGACCACGGACTTGGCCGGTAACACAACCACAGCAACCGACACCGAAAGCTATTCAGTTGACACCACGGTCTCTGCATCGGTCAGCCTAGATGCGAACATCACGACCGACGATGTCATCAACGCCAGTGAAGCTGGCGGTGTAGTAGCCATTACGGGCACCGTAGGCGGAGACGTCCAGGACGGCGATACGGTAACGTTAACAGTGAATGGCAACGTTTACACGGGGACAGTAAGCAGCGGAGCCTTTAGTATTAACGTATTAGGCTCCGATCTAGCTGCTGATGCTGATCGCACTATCGAAGCGAGCGTAACCACTACGGACTCGGCCGGTAACACAGCGACTGCAACCGACACCGAGAGCTATTCAGTTGACACCACGGTTTCTGCATCGGTAAGCCTAGATGCGAACATCACCGCCGACGACATCATCAACGCCAGTGAAGCTGCCGGTGTGGTAGCCATTACGGGTACCGTAGGCGGCGACGTCCAAGACGGCGACACGGTAACGTTGACTGTGAACGGTGTGAATTACACGGGCACTGTCAGTAGTGGAGCATTTAGCATCAATGTTGCAGGCTCGGACTTAGTCGCCGATGCAGACCGTACGATCGATGCGAGTGTGACGACGACAGACTTGGCTGGTAATACCATTACTGCAACAGATACGGAAAGCTATTCGGTTGACGCAACCGTAAGCGCCAGCATCAGCTTAGATGCGAACGTTACGGCTGACGACATCATCAGCGGTAGTGAAGCTGCAGGTGTTGTAGCCATCACAGGCACCGTAGGCGGAGACGTTCAAGACGGCGATTCGGTAACGTTGACTGTAAATGGCACGGTTTACACAGGAACAGTAATCAGCGGAGCCTTTAGTATCAACGTCGCAGGCTCTGATCTAGCTGCTGATGCTGATCGCACGATCGACGCGAGCGTAACCACAACCGATCTGGCCGTTAACACAGTCACCGCGACCGATACGGAAACCTATTCGGTTGACACCTCGGCGCCAGAGTCGCCGGTGGTAACCATTATTGAAGATGCCGACGATAATGGAGTCATTAACGGAAGCGAACTGAGTGGGACGGTGGAAGTGCAGGTTGGGCTTCCGGCTGATGTTATCGTAGGAGACATGTTGAGGGTAACAGATGGAACTACTAGTCATGTTATTACTTTGACGCTTGCCGACATAGCGAATCAATTTGTGATCGTGTCCTTTGCTCCGCCGTCGGAAGGGGACGTGATTCGAGTCACTGCGAACGTTACAGATCAAGCTGGAAATACTTCTGCCGATTCTATAGAGGACCAAGCTCTAGTGGATACGGTTGGTCCAGTGGTGGCTGACGTAGCTTACTCTGGCTTCAAAGGAGTGAACATCGAAGATGATTTGCTTGATGAATCCAGTGACCGCATAATCAATACAGTACCAGTAAGCGCACCGATTCATGGAACCGTGACGATGCTTGCTGATGGATCTTTCACTTATCAACCCAATGCTGGTTTTGAGGGAAGTGATTCATTTGTATTTGAGGTTTGCGATGCTGCAGGCAACTGCGTCCAGGTTACGGCAAACATTACGGTTATGAATCAATCACCAGTGGCAACTGACGATGCCTATGAAATTGTTGGTGACGTCACGGTGGGCAATGTTATCTTGAACGACGAGGATCCGGATGGCGATCCAATCATCGCAACCATTGTTACACAGCCACAATTTGGGAATCTCATTTTCAATCCAGACGGTAGTTTCAGCTACGAGCGAGGACCGACTTTTACCGGTGAAGACAGCTTTGAGTACATGATTCGCGATACTTCGGGAGCGACTTCAACCGCCAGGGTTTCCTTGTCTACGCCATTTGCATTTGATTCTTTTACAAATCAGTCTTCGCAGACTATGCAAAAGCCTTCCGGTTTCCATTTCTATGGGGACGTTGAGCAACTTATGTCAATCAAGTTGCACCGAATCGCCTCCGAGCCATTGTTGGCGGGATATGCAACTCCGGGAAGCGTGCTTGTCGCTCGAGTTTACGACAGCAGTGGCTCAATCGTGGCAGAAACGACGACCATTGTGAATCCAGCGGGCAACTGGGTGATGCATTTCTTTGGGGCCAGGTTGGAACCGAGCATGTATGTGGTTATTGACCACGTTGCAACAGAAGAAGTTAAGCTTTGCGATCTCCACCATTTCCGGTTGACGGATGATACTTATCGAGCATTACAACTTGGTACGAATCATCATAATCAGCTTAATATTGGTACGATACTGGCTGATCGACCAAGCCTATCGCTGGAGATTTTGCACAATCAAGATCTCAATCCATTGATGTTGCTTTAGTGGTCATGTTGCCATATTCTCGCTTTGACCTGAGTTTTGAACTTGTTAAGGCGATAAGCTGGCCAAGGGGCCTATAAAAAGTGAAGTGTGAGTTTTATTCATGAAGAATACTCAACGGTTTATTTTGAATCCCGTTGGTACTGCTGGAGACGTGCATCCATTCTTGGCGATAGGGAGACGGCTCCTAGATCTGGGCCATGAAGTAACCGTACTAACGAACCCCCTTTTCCGCGATGAAGTGTTGGAAGTTGGATTAGGATTCGAGCCGATTGGTGAGCCGCTTAATTTAGTCGAAGCAGCGTGCAATAAGGAGATTCAATCGGCTTGGCGAGCATGGCAAATCTCGATGCGATGGTGCGCGACCAGCCAAATGCGCGAAACGTTTTCCAAAATAAAAAATCTGTACGAACCAGGTCGCACTACCGTAGTTTCGCCAGTAATTGGTTTCGGGGCCAGATTGGCACGCGAAGTTTTGCCAATTCGTCTGATTTCGATGATTGTGTCTCCAATGATGATCCGAAGTCGCTTTGATGCGCCGAGGATTCCTGGAATGTGTTTGGAACCATGGATGCCAAAATGGACGAAGTCGTATCAGTATTGGTTTGCCGATACTTTTATTATTGATCCGATTCTTGCAGGTGAAGTCAATCAATTCCGACGTGAGCTAGGACTGAGGAAGATACGTCGTTTGATGCATCGCTGGTGGTTTTCCCCTGATTTGTGTTTAGGCTTGTTTGATTCGCAATTTGCACCTCCATCAAAAGATTGGCCAGCGAATTTTAAGTATGTCGGGCCAACTCTCTGGGATCCAAATCCGAATCCCGATGCTGTCGAGCGAACGTTAGAATTTGTTCGAACTGGATCTCGGCCGGTTGTTTTTGTTCCGGGCTCGGTTGGTCCCTCCGACAAACGATATTTTGAAACTGCTGCCGACGCTTGCGAAAAGGCAAAATGCCGCGCAATATTCCTGCATCGCTTCGAAGACTTTGTTCCTGATCTTTTGCCGGCGACAATTCACTACGAGCAGTACGTTTCTTTAAAGGAAATCTTGAACGAATGTTCAGCCATTGTTCATGCGGGTCAAATCGGAACTGCATTTCAAGGAATAGCCGCAGGTGTACGTCATTTGGTATGTCCGCGAGTGAATGACCAATTCGACACGGCAATGCGAATCGAAAGGCGAGGTTTGGGGCATGTCCTTCAAGAACGAGACTGGACGGTGGAGAAGTTGACCATGGCTCTAAACAAATTGAATGCTGACAGCAACATGGCGGACGCCTGCAAAAAAGCTGCAGACGAATTGGCTACTGTTCATGCCGTGGATAATTTCGTCGCAGCTATTACAAAAAACAAAAGCTGAAATCGCACGAAACAAAGTCAGCGAATGGTCGGCAGCGAGCCTTGAATAACGAAGTATCTATGGTTGACTGTCAAGTCTTTGAATACTTGCTCTTTACCATTTGGCCACTGAATTGTGACTTGGTCAATTTTATCGGTTGGGCCTAGTCCGATGTGTATTAATTTTTGATTACTTGATAAATATCCATCGCCTGCGGTAACTGCGGATACCCAGTGGTTATCGGCTGAATCTACTCGTACTGTTGCGCCGACGGCGTCCCGATCACATTCGACACCAACGAGCTCGAATTCCACAAAATTGCCCGGAGCAGGCGACTCATTTCTAAGTAGTGCGGCGGGACGATCTAGGTGCGTGGCGACCATATCCAAGCGATGATCGTGGTCGAAATCCACGATCGCCAAGCTTCGACCTAGAGTGGGTTGTTGGAAATAGTCTCCTGGTAGATCGTTTTTCGTCCAGTAGAAAGAGCCGTTTTGATTCTTGAAAGCTTGGGGGAGCATTCGATAGGGAACGCCGATTTGACTGAAATCGTCGATGTGCCCATTGAGGACGACGAAGTCTAGCCAACCGTCATCATCCACGTCCAAAAACTGGCAACCGAACCCTAGGAATTCTAGACTGTCGATATTGAATCGTCCTCGCCGCGTTCCATCGACCCATGTCCCTGGAGATTTTTGTAGGTAGAGAGTGTTTGTGTCATTGAGGAACGTCGTTACTGCGATGTCCAAAAGACCGTTTCGGTCGACGTCGCCACATGCGATTCCCATGTAGGCTTGCGCACGTCCCCCGGCATCGACAGCAACGCCACGGCGGCTTGCCTGTTCCGACACGATCCAGCGATTTTCTTGATCGGCAGGCTTGCTCATCAACAAAAAGTTAGGCGAGACGTCGTTAGAAAAGAAAACATCGTTGCCAAATAGACCATCGAGATTTGTGGCACAGACCCCAAGCGTACGACCATTGTTGATGGAGTCGTCCAGCGAACCGGTTAATCGTTCCCACTGTCCGTCGCCTTGGTTCGCAAGGATCATGTTGGGGCAGGGCGGGAATTCGTTGGGTTGGCAGTTCTTTGCCTCCGTGTTGGGGTTGATACACTCGCGCGTTCGAACTTCGGTTCCTGAAATGTAAGCTCCCAATAGGATCTCGGGAAGAGAATCGCCATCGATATCCACGATTGCACCGCTTGTACGCCAGACTTCGTCAGGAGGAGGCTGTGGGAGAGGCATTTCCTCAAACGAGCCGTCGCCTTGATTGCGATAAAGGCGAGTCACGCCGAAATTGATTGCGACTAGATCGGCAAATCCATCTTGATCTACGTCTCCAACAGCTATTCCTTGGCCGTAACCGCGATCGCTAAGAAAGGCTCCTGACGTCGCTTCTACAAAATGTTTTGCGTTTACGGACCGATAAAGGGATTTTGGCTTATGACCATCCAATTCGGCAGGTTTTCCGCCTGCATTCGAAAAATAGAAATCCATCCAACCATCGCGGTCGTAATCGAGCACCCCGACGCCCCCCCCGTTTCCTTGGAAGATCAGCAGTCCTGGTTTGTTCACGTTGCCACCATTGTCATAGGACGCGTTGAGCCCGAGTTGGGCTGCTATATCCCGAAGCCTAAGGGTGGACTCTACTTTGGGATTTGACCGCTCATTCGGGAGCGAGGAGGGCAGGTCGGCAAGCTGCCACTGGTCCAATGGTAAGGCTTTTAAAATGTCCTCGACGGGACTACCTTCGGTTGTAGATGCAATTTTTTTAAGTTCGATGGCGAGGTTTTGAATAGCTTGTTGTTGATTGTCAGGGAGACGTCCAATAGTTTCCCAAGCTACACCTAGCAGAGGATCTCCAAGTTCACGATATAGGGTGGCGATGCGGAGAGGCGCGCCAGGTTTCGAGCTACCGCGAAGGTATTCTTGGGCTGCCGTGCTAATGTCCGTGATCAATCGCGCACGTTGACGAATTTGTTCCGCTTGGTCGGTAAAACCTAGTCCTACTAACGCTGCTGCGAAGCGTTGGGTTGCCGGCAGCAGAAGAGGATCTCGCTGGATTGCTTCGCTGTAGCAGCTAGCGGCGCCGGGTTGATCATCGATTAATTCAGCCCATCGTCCTCGAACGACCCAATATTGGGGATGCGACTCGAAATTGGGAGGCGCATTCGCGATCCATTTTGGCAATTCTTCGAGACGCTCCTGGGACACGAGAATATGGCCCAGCCAAACCCAAGGTTCTATTTGATTCGGCAATTCAGCGACCGCTTGTTGCAACAGGGGCTCGGCATCCTTGAATCGGTTCTTATAAAGAAACCGTCGAGCTTGCCCCAATTTCCCAAAAGGGTCCGATGGATTGAATTTGTCTGCGGCAGCACGAAACTCCGCATCGTCAAACGGCTCGCTCAAGTCGATGAGCATGGTCAATTCTTCCTGACGAAAGTCGCCAGCGCGCACAAGAGTGTAAATATGTTGCCGCGTTTCCCAGCGGCGGCCTTGTGCGTTGTAAATACGCACTAGGAAGCGATGCGCAGCGACAGCATTAGGTACCGATTGAAGCAACTGCTTTAATCGAATTTCGGCGCTCGGTAAATCGCCAACTTGGCAAAGCCACTCGGCAGCTTGTCCCAAAGCGGGGAGCCACGCATTCTTGTCAGTGGAGGGGATTTGTGCGAGCAACTTAATGGCCTCGGACAGTTTTCCACGTTGGGCCGTGATGCGAGCCGCGATGAACAAGGTTTCGGGATTTTGGCCGTCCAATAAGAGCGCGCGTTGAATCAACTTCCATGCCTCGTCATGGGCCCCCGCTTCTAGTTTTGCAAGAGCCTGCGAGCGCAACTGGTCTGCGTTTTCATTTTTACGTTCTGGCTGAGCTGTGGATACGGTCGGGGTGCCCGACTTGCTCGGTGGAGGATTTTGCGAACTTGGGCGATTGCAGCTAACGAAGCTTAGCGAGCAGAGCAGACCTACAAATGCGAATTTTACCCCAAGCCAGCGAAGTTTTTTCTTCGCCGAATTTCCACCAAGGTAGGTTTGAGAATCGGATTGGAAATTCAGCAGCATATTAATTCGTTCACCGCGAAGGGGGTTCCAAATGTAAAGTCCTCAAAGTCGTTACAGACCGCAAATTGTCCTTGAATTAATACGAGCATCAAGCGTTTGGGTTAGCAATCCAGTCGGACTTTTTCAAGAATTCTGACGTTACTGACAAAATTACGACCTAAGTTTTCCCAGAACTCATTGTATCGACTACTTGGCAGGTCAGACGCGTCCCTCGCGATGCTGTTTTATGACTTGCAAGCGAAATACAAGTCGAATAGTCCGAGCCTGGGGTATATCCCCAGAATTCGAAAAGGTGTGAAGAGGAAAATAGCTTATGAAAACCACGAATTCACTGGGAAGAACGCCTGAACAACAAAAGCAAGACGAGTTCGAAGGTGTCAAGCGTCGAATCCATTCCCGTTTGGTCGACAAGCTTGACTTGAACCGTGTTGGTGAGTTGAAAGGCGACGTTTTGCGTCGCGAGATCCGAGCTGTCGTCGAGCATTTGTGCGAGACCGACAACACGATGCTCAATCGTACCGAGCGGGATCGCTTGGTCGAAGAAGTTTTGGATGAGACATTTGGATTGGGTCCTTTGGAGTTTTTGCTCAAGGACGCAACGATCAGCGATATTCTGATTAACGGTCCGAAACACATATTTGTGGAACGCCGTGGTCGTCTGGAAAAGACGAACGTTGAATTTCGCGACAATCAACACTTGATGCAGATTATCGATCGCATCGTATCGCGCGTTGGTCGCCGTGTTGACGAAACGTGTCCGATGGTGGATGCACGGTTGGAGGATGGATCTCGTGTTAACGCGATCATTCCGCCTCTCGCGTTGGACGGTGCTGCGGTTTCCATTCGTCGTTTCGGTTCGAACCCGCTCAAGTTGGAAGACTTGCTCAATTACAAAGCCTTTACTCCCGAAATGGTGATGTTGCTTGAAGGCTGCATCAAAGGCCGCTTGAACATGATTATTTGCGGTGGTACGGGCTCTGGAAAAACCACGCTCCTCAATACCTTGAGTAGCTTTATTCCAAACGATCAACGTATCGTAACGATCGAAGACGCAGCCGAATTGCAGCTTCAACAAGAGCACGTTGTTCGGTTGGAAACTCGTCCAGCCAACATCGAAGGAAACGGTGCCATTACCGCAACCGACTTGGTCAAGAACGCTCTGCGTATGCGTCCTGAACGGATCATCATCGGTGAGTGTCGTGGTGGCGAAACACTGGACATGTTGCAAGCGATGAATACGGGTCACGATGGATCGCTGACAACAATTCACGCGAACAATCCGCGCGACGGTATTGCGCGTTTGGAAACGCTTGTCATGATGGCCGGTTTCGAAATGCCCGTCAAAGCTATTCGTCAGCAGATTGCTGGAGCCGTCGACGTGATCGTCCAAGCAAGTCGTCTGCAAGGTGGACCGCGGCGCGTAACATACATTACTGAGATCGTCGGAATGGAACAGGACACGATCGTCATGCAAGATATCTATCGATACAACCAAGAAGGCATCGATGAAGATGGTAAAGCGTACGGTTCATTCGAATGTACCGGCGTTCGTCCTTCGTTTATGTCGCGTTTAGAGTCGTCAGGTGTACGGTTGCCTGCCAGCGCGTTTCGACAAAGATCCATGATGCGAGCCTAGTTCATGTTAACCTTAATTATTGCAATCACAGTCGGGATAGGCGTTGCGGCCACCATTGGTGGCTTCGCCATGGTCTTTCGTAAAGATGATCAATCATTAGCGGAAGATCGATTGTCTGCCATGATTCATAAAGGCAAACGGGACGGTTCGTCCAATAAGCCTGAATCGATGTTGGTCGATGCCTTCCAAGAAAATTCAGGCTTGGTCGATGCCTTTCTCGAACGATATAGCAATCTCAAGCATATCTGCGAGCAAGCTGACATCAAAATGAGCCTGTCCAAGATTTTAGCGATCTGCGGCGGTGTCGGAGGGGCGGCCTTTCTAGCGTGTCTAATGGCGCCCATTCCGATTTACTGCGGGCCGATTGCCTTTTGTTTATTCGCGCCGACGCCGTTCATGTGGGTTGTTTTCAAGAGGAACAAACGATTCAAGAGAATCAATCAACAGTTGCCGGAAGCGCTCGAGTTGCTGAGCCGTTCGCTTCGCGCAGGTCACTCTCTGGGTGCGGGAATCGGCCTTATCGCGGGCGAAATGCAACCGCCTATTGCAGCTGAATTTCATCGATGCTACGAAGAACAAAACTTGGGCAAGTCGCTTGAAGACTCACTTGAGTCGATGACCATGCGAGTTCCCAGTTTGGATATTCGTTTTTTCGCTACCGCCGTTATGTTGCAAAGGCAAACGGGTGGTGACTTGGCAGAAATCCTCGACAAAATCGGTCGCTTGATTCGAGCTCGCTTCCACTTGGCAGGTCAGATTCAATCGCTGACAGGGGAAGGTCGATTATCGGGGATTGTGCTGTTGGCTCTGCCGCCAGTGTTGTTTGGGGTCATGTACTACCTCAACCCTGAGTACGCGTCCATGTTGTTCAAAGACAAAATGGGACGGCAGATGCTGGGTGGTGCAATCGTCATGCAAGTGATGGGTGCTTTCGTGATTCGTAAGATTATTAACATCAAGGTTTAGTACGATGTTCTTCGCCGCAATTTCACTTACTCTGTTCTTGGTACCCGTCGCTATCTTTTTCTGCGTAGCTGCGATGGTATGGGTTGGACTCGACATTTTTAACGGTACGGGAGGCCGTGCCGAAGAGCGCCTCGATCAGTTCAGTGATCGACGTCGTAAGAATGGCGCGGGTGGTGCGAACGATACCAAGAAAGATGTGATTGCTCGCGCATTCGAAAAAGCGACGCCTTCCCTTTCGAAACCGCTGACGCCGACGACCGAATTGGCAGCAAGCAAACTCAAGCAGCGATTGGTGGAAACGGGTTTCCGCAGCGAATCCGCACCCACGATGTTCTTGGCGGTCAAGATGCTTACAACTATTGTTGTCTTGGCAATGTCGGGTTCTGTTGCCGTCTTTCTAGACGGGTTAACCACCGCGGCCTTGATCAAAACAGGGATTGGTGCGGGTATCGGTTTTTACCTACCGGAACTGGTGCTTATGTATATTCGTTCCAAACGCAAACAGGCGGTCTTCTATGGATTGCCCGATGTGCTGGACTTGATGGTCGTTTGCGTCGAAGCTGGATTGGGTTTGGATCAAGCGTTGCGCAAAGTTGCTGAAGAAATGAAGAAGAGCCATCGCGTTCTGGCGGATGAATTTGGACTAAGCAACCTTCACCTGCAAATGGGACGGGCTAAGAACTTAGTACTTCAAGATTTAGGTAATCGAAATGGTGTCGAAGACTTGCGAGTCTTGGCAGCGTTGTTGATTCAAGCCGATAAATTCGGTACCAGCGTTGCTCAAGCGTTGCGAACGCAAAGCGATTCGATGCGAGTGAAACGTCAACAAGTCGCTGAAGAGAAAGCTGCAAAGACAGCAGTCAAGCTCATCTTCCCGCTTGTTATTTTCATTTTTCCGGGCGTTTTCGCTGTACTCGTTGGTCCTGCGGCTATCCAGATGGTTAACGAAATGTTTCCAGCTATGCAAGGAAAATAAGCGTTTCGGTAACGGTGCTGATGATTCGAAAACCCACGCTCTTTTCGCGAGGCATAGCTTTATTGGAACGAGCAGACACTCATCAGATGGAGTGTTCGCTCAGCGGCGATGAAGGCTGCCGATTGTAGCGATTAAGCATTCTGCGAAATTCTTTGAGCAGAGATAGCAATCAACCGTCCGATAGCATTCTTAGTCGATTATAATGCTGGCCTTATTCAATCCACGGACGGTTTGAATCTTTAGATTGGCCGCATTCACCCTTTGCGTTTCATGGAAGGACCGCAAGTGATGTTACGAAGTTCGATACGTCGGTTCTTGGTGGCGGTCGCTGTTTCTTCGAGTGCACTACCCACATTACAAGCGGGTTGGCCCGAGCTTCATCAAGAGCACAAAATTGACAAGGCACGTAACAACTACTGGCCGCAGCCTTTCCGATCCATGGATGCGAGCGCGGCAGTCAGTCCATTCGATGTGATGCGTTGCAACGGTTGGCGACTATTTAATACGCTAAACAGTTGCTTGTTTGACGAGCATGGACAGTTGACTGAAGTAGGAAAACTTCAGCTCTATCGCGTTATCAATCACTCGCCTGTGGACAAGCGGATGGTTTACGTTTCCAAGGCTGCGACGGAAAAGCTTACCGCAGCTCGCGTGGAGTCTATCGAGCTGGCGATTTCGGAATTTCTACCGTCCGGTGAATTGCCACCGATCTTGGTCAGCCACGAAGAACAACCTATTTCTTCGGGACAATACCAGACTGCACTGAATCGAGCTTTGATGCGATCGGTTCCAACGCCTCGATTGCCATCAATCGCAGGCGGAGGTGGTGGGGGCTCAGCCGGAGCGGCTGGAGCAGGCAATTAGACTTGGCAGACTTTGCCGTCTTTGCTGAAGATTCCGTCTGCTGCATGTCGATGTTGTGTTAGTACGGAGAAGCTCTCACTCTTGAGGGCTTCTCGAATTGCTATCCATCGCACAGTCTGAGGGATCGAACGTGAAGGTACGATTAAGTCACATCTTGACCTGTTGCGTTGTATTGGTACTCACTACCTCTGGTTGCGTTCAAAGCGGATCGCGGGCATCTATTTGGCCGAATAACTGGTTTGCCAAAACTCCCAGTTCACCCAATGCGCCGAACAAGATCGCTTCGACTGCCACGGGCGTTAAGGGGCAGTTTGCATCGATGGGCTCTGCAGTCAGCTCGGCATATGGCAAAGTAAAAGGCGCCGTTTCGAGCGCCTTGTTGCCCGCCGGTTCAGAAGCAGACCCGGTTTCGCTGTCATCCAAGCCAACGTCGCTTGGTCCTGAATTGTATGTAGCCAACGGTCAGTTATACGAATCGAGCGGCCAGTACGCAAAAGCGCTCGATGCCTACAGTAAGGCGCTTGAAATCGAACCGCTAAACAGTCCCGCATTGCTGAGCATGGCGCGACTTTACAATCGCGAAAATGATCTTGCTAAGTCGATTGAGTTTTTCAAGAAAGCTAGCGAGATCAATCCGCAGGACGCGCAGACCTATTCGGAACTTGGCAGCGTATATCTTAAGCAGAGCCAGTTGGCGGCTGCCAAAGAAGAATTCAAGAAAGCAATTGCATTGCAGCCAAAAAATCGCGATTATCGCATCGCTTTGGCAGGGGTGTTGGTCGACGAAGGACGTGGCGACGCAGCTCTCGATGAGTTGGCACAAGTTGAATCGCCAGCAATGGCTCACTATCGATTGGCTTATGTCTATTTCGCTCGCCAAAATATTCCAGCGACCCAGCAGCACTTGCAATTCGCGCTGCAGATTGATCCTAATTTGCAGCCAGCCCGAGAATTGGCTAACCAACTCGGTACCGGTCAATTCGCACAAAACGCAATGGGTTCGCTGCAGACAGCAGGAAACATCATCAACACAACCAACAGTTTGATTTCGACCCAGCGACCAGTAACCGGAGCTCCAGCCACACCTCCTGGAACTTATCGATAACCAATGAGCCGGGGGCGGCCGAAACAAAAATGTAAAACGAGTTCCGCAGAGAGTTATGAGCCAGCGTGATTGCTAGTCTCTGGCTGCGGCGCGTTCTAGGCGGTCCGTTAGCGCGATGCCTAGTCCCGTGGGCGGAACACGTTGGCACCAGACTGTTTTAGCACCGCTTCGGTCCGCTTGCCTTAGAAATTCATAAAGCGCATTGGCGTAGTCCGCGACATCGGGACTAATGTGGATGTGGCTATCTTTGGGCGCCTGTTGCCAAGCCTTGAGGCCAATAAATGCTTGCAACGGCAGTTGTGGAATCTCGGCGGGATCATCGCACAACCGTACAATCGCTTGCGGTTTGTAATGAGGATGTCGGCGTCCAGGCGAGTTAACCAGATCATTGCTTGAGGAAACTTGCCAATCGATAGTGCCGTCGAAGTGACGAAGGTCATCAATGGTAATCGCCCCCACACGTAACAGTTGCGGTGGCGAGCTTGTTAAATCAAGTACCGTGCTTTCCAAGCCAATTCCGTCGACCGAGTCATCGCAGACCACAGCATCTATCAAGCCATCCAGGTCGTCGAGAACCGACTGCCAAGTTGTGCCGCTGGGTCGACCAGAACGATTGGCGCTCGGCGCGGCTACGGGGATTCCTGCAATCGTTAGCAAGTCCCGGGCCATCGGATGACGAGGAACTCGTATCGCAACGGAATCTAATCCTGCGGTCACCAAATCGGGTATGGACTCACGCTTGGGGAGGACAAACGTGAGCGGGCCTGGGCTGAAAGCGGTCATGAGGCGAGTTGCCAATTCAGGAACTTCGCGACAAACTGTTCCAGCAAGTTGCATATCGGACAAGTGCACGATAAGTGGATTGTCCGAGGGGCGACCTTTGGCTCGGAAAATGTCGGCGACACTCGAAGCATTCGTCGCGTGTGCCCCCAGGCCGTACACGGTTTCCGTTGGAAAGGCGACCAATCCACCTTGAACCAATATTTTTGCGGCTCGATCTAATTGGAGCGAACTGAGTCTTTCTGTCTTTCGCATGCCACGCCTGAGTAGATTGCTATCAAAGTAACTTTAAATTGGTGGGGGATTCGTCTAGCAACGATTTGCATCGTTCCCCTAAACTCCGCCGATCGCTTGCCTCGGTTGCTGCGAGGATAACCTTGCTGTACGGCATTCGACAGGATGCAAGGCAAGACTATCACGAATTGTACTCTTAGTAAAACGCGCATACCTTGAAAGACTGGCTAAAAAAACTGTTTCCAAATTTGCGAGCGGCTGCGACGCGTTGGAGCGAGGACGATGCAAGCTCGATGGCTGCTTCAGTTGCCTATTACCTCGCGCTTTCACTGTTCCCGATGGTGCTGCTGTTAACTTCGGGGCTCGGACTATTCTTGCGTTTTACACGGCTGGGCCAAGACGCCGAAAGCCAGATATTATCGACCGTGGCCATGTACGGATCACCCGTGATTTGCAAACAGTTTTCCGAGGTGCTTGGGCAACTAGAAAGTCAAGCCGTTGTCACGGGCCCTTTTGGAGTCTTCACGGCAGTCATGGCGGCGATCGGAGTATTTTCACAGCTTGATCGAGGATTCGATCGCGTATGGCGTACCGGAACACGCCGCGATTCATCGCTTTGGGTTTCGGCCAAGCGGATACTTCACGAACGATTTTCCGCATTCCTGATGCTGGTTGGTTTGGGTGGAATGGTTGCGTTATTATTTGCGGGCGAGATGGTTCTATCCCATTTTCGGTCCATTGCAGGTGCAACCGTACCCAGTTTGAGTCACGTCTTGGGAGCGTTCGACTTGGCCTTTACAACTTTTGCCAACGCTTGCTTGTTCTGTATGCTCTATAAATTTTTGCCGAAACCAAAAGTTGGATGGATTGAAGCTTTTCGTGGTGGACTGCTTGCGGCGATTGTCTGGGAAGTCGGTCGAGTGATGCTCGGTGTGTTTTTGATCGGCATGCGATACACGTCGGCGTACGGCGTCATTGGCTCGTTTATCGCGTTGCTGCTGTGGTGTTACTACGGCGTATCGATAATCTATTTTGGTGCGGAATACGTGCAAGTCTTGCAAGCTCGCGCGATGGAAAAGAAAAATTCGCAAAAGCCGGAGCCAGTAGACGTTTCCGCCGAAACGATGCGTCAAGCCATCGTCACTCAAGATCCTCATGCGACCGGGCAACTCCAAGCCGACGAGCCAACGATACTCCCGTTCGGGCCTGTTCGATCGTCGATGCCTGTAAAGCGTCAGCATCCGCGACGACGCGCAGCGTGAATTTCAGAACATCGTTTCAAAGCCGTTGGACCAACGTTTCAAATGCCGGGCAGAATCGCTCTCTGAAAACCCAGGAACGACGAGTTAATAGACTGAGGTTCTTAGCAAGACAAAGAACCGAGCTGGAACGGCTGTTCTGCTATGTACTCGCTACCATCGTTCATGTACGCACGAACTCGAACGCACCAAAGGACTTTGACAAGGCGTCCACAATAACTCAAGGGCGACGGAGGCAGTTCGATCGACACGCACTGT
>JANMNK010000259.1:0-3221 GCA_031373875.1 Pirellulaceae bacterium
CATTGGAAGTTCGTGCATCAGCAATGACCAGTTCCGTGCTGCGTTTGCCATCCGCAAGATTTTTAAGTCGCCCTTCGCCCATTTTCAGCAATTCGCGAGCGTGGGTGACTTCTTGCTCGGAATAGAACATCGGGAATTCGATCGCCATTTCAACGGCGCGAGCAATAACGATGATTTCGTTGCGGGACGAACTGGGAGCTTGAATCGAATTCGCTTGTTGCCGCAATCTGCGAGCCGCATCTAGTAACTCGGTTTGAACCTGAGGTGATAGTTCTATTCCGGGTGGCGGGATTTGCCGTACATTGGTCGGTACGTTATCGTCAGGACCATCGGCCCAGGTGACTTGAAAGATCACCAACGCGAGCCACGCACAGTTTGCCCACAGACCAAATTTTGGAAAGTTGCTTTGAATCTTTAATTGCACGAAACCGTTCTCCATCTTGTTAACGACTCAACATCATGCCCAGCAATTCCTTAAGCACCGTTTCCGAGTTGGCAAAGCTGTCCGCGTTTGGAAACCACGAAGTAGGAGTCCATACGGGCTTACTAGTTCTGAAGTTCGCCGGGATAGGGATTAGAACGACACCAGCGTTTTTCGCCAATCGCATAACTCGAGGCATGTGAAAGGCGCTGCTGATCACACCTGTCCTCTTGTTCTTCCATAAGTCCTCGCGGTCAAGGATCGCTTGCATCTCTTCATAGGTGTTCTTGCCGGGTAATTCGATGATATCGGATTTCGTTACGCCCAATTCGATTAATAGGCGAACTGTATCCTCTGAAGGATCTCCGACGGTTCGTATGGAATCACCGGTAGTCACTAGACGCTTGGCATGGCCCGTAAGATACAGCCTAGCTGCCAAGCCGACTCGGTCGCCCGCCGCGTTGAATTGAATTTTGCCATACCTATTTTGCCCAACACCACCACCCAACACAATTAAAGTATCCAAAGGCTGTTCGGACTCCGCGTTCCAAACCGGATATTGATCTTCAAGGGACGCAAGCAGCATTTCCGATACGATGGGGTTTCCTGCGAGATACACAATCAGCATAGCAATAGCACTGTTGAACATCAGCGATCTGCTTTTCGTGAAAAAGCCAGTCAGCGTTCCGTATACCAGCATCAACCAAATCAAGCCCACCGGCATGACAAACTGCGTTGCCAACTTCTCCGCTAAGTGCTTGCCGTAGAACAGCCATGTGCTCATGGTCGCCAAGATCACGAAGCCCGCTACGATCGATACCGCTTTGAATGACACGATTTGGAATCGACCAGACGCGGTGCCGCAGTGAACTTGGTCGGACTTGAGGCGTTGTTCGTTCAATTTACTTATTGCCTATATCGAAGATTATTGCTTTGTACAGCTTAAAAATTAGCGTCGGTAAGCGGTTGTCTCGCCCGCAATCTTAAGTTTCTTGCGGGCGGGACTTCCGCGTACGAAACCCTTATGTTGTTAGGCCGTCTTGGATGGTCAAACGATGCAGAGCTATGGGATTGGGATCTAGTCGCCGTCGTCCTGTGCGGATTCAAAGCCTTGTTCAAGGAACTTATCAAGGGTTGGTTGAACGGTAACAGGTAATCGTCGTTGGATAAAGTCACCGGCTGCGAGAAGCATCGATTCGCCACAAAAACGCGAAGTGAGTTTCGTTACCCTTGGTAATTGCGTTCCGTTATCGCGAGACTCGGAACCAAAGCTTACGACCATGCTCGGATGACCGGAGAGATTGGTCCGCACCAAGTCTTCGCTTCCAACGACGAAATCAACTTGACGGAGAGTCTGCTCGGTCTCTGTGATCAGATTGGTCCTAGCCCTCATGCCGCGTATGTAGTGGATAGCGCGAATCCACTGCGACTCGCGAAACGTTGGCCCCCACATTCCGATTTCTTTGTCTTCGATATTTTGATTTACAAGGTCATCAAACATCGTGGATGCTTCCACGCCCAACGCAGAAACCAAGGCATCTTCAGGAATTGTTGACGAATACGTGATGGATTGAATGCTGGCCCCTGCATCGCGCAGTAGATCGATTACGATTTGGTCGCTTTCGCGAATCTGACTCGCGACGACGCCGACCTTTATTGCCTTCGGATCAAATCGAATGGGCCAAGCAAAATCACGATCGATCACGGTAGGGTCTTTTCCGTCTCGTCCGTGAATGGCCGCGAACACAAGCGCGCAGTCCTCGGCGTTTCTTGCGATGGGGCCAATTTTGTCCATCGACCAAGCGAGGGCCATACATCCAAAACGACTCACGCGACCAAACGACGGCCGCAGTCCGGTCGTGCGGCAGCGACGGCAAGGAGACACGATGCTTCCCAAAGTCTCGCTACCGATTGCAAAACTACATAGTCCAGCTGCAACCGCGCTGGAGCTGCCAGCGGATGAACCGCTACTACCCTGTTCCGGGTTCCACGGATTACGAGTCGTTGCGTCGTGCCAAACATCTCCCCAAGCCATCGTTCCCAACGATAGTTTAGCGATCAAGACCGCGCCGGCATCAAACAAACGTTGTGCGACGGTAGCCAAGTTTGGTCGAATCTGTTCTTTGAAAGGAGCACCGCCCCAAGTCGTCTTGTAAGGAGGCACGGCGATCAAGTCTTTTGCGCCCCAAGGGATGCCGTGAAGAGGCCCGCGGTCAATGCCGTTCGCAAGTTCCTTGTCAGCTTTGTATGCCTGCTCAAGTGCCAATTCTTCTGTTAAGCAAATGACGCATCGGAGAAGAGGATCGTACTTGCGAAGCCGAGCTAAATACATCTTCGTCAGTTCGGCACTTGTCGTTTTCCCACTCCGAAGAGCACGTGCTTGCTGTGCGATGCTCCAGTATGCCATTTCATCAACAGACGTAACTCGCGGAAGGGCTTCGTTCGACGGTCGCCATTGAACGCGGGGACGTTTGGCAGGTTCGGGAACCGGGTCGAGCATTTCAATAAAGTGGTGCGGAACAAAAGCGAATGCTGGCGAAGTATCCGCGTCGATCGTAACTGCACGAAGTGCGGCTTGTTGTTTGAGGACGTCGCCTACGGCTTTTGCAACTTCGGCTTGCTCCTCAGTCGAAAGTTCGGATTGTGCAATCCATTGAGCCTGTGCGATCATTTCCGGCGTGATGTCCGCAGCATTGGACGCGCTTTGGGCGAGCGCTCGCTGAAAAGCAATCGTTCCGACCCCGAGTCCAGCCAAAGAACGAAGGATTATTCGTCGAGTAAATTGTTGCGACACGCTTGT
>JANMNK010000350.1:0-4679 GCA_031373875.1 Pirellulaceae bacterium
CCGTCATCGAGGACCGCACCGCGCTTGATCCTTACGCATCGGAATCGGAAAGGGACCGGGATGTCGCTGAAGAACGCCTGGGACACCGCAGTCCCGCCGGATGGAATGACGATTCGGGCATCTCCAAATCATCGCAATCAACTTTGCAAGCGGCTTCGGGCATCACGGTCCCGCGTGTTGAAAAAATCATCCAACTGTTGGCGGGCTATTTGATCATTTTAGTACCCGTCAATTGGCTCGTTTTCCGGATCATTCGCCGAGTGGAGCTTGCCTGGGTCGCTGCACCTTTCATTGCAATCATCGGTGCAGTGGTGGTTGCTCGAAGTGTTCAATTGGACATCGGTTTTTCGAGAAGCGAGAATCGGGTCGCGTGTTTGGAACTTCACGAAAAATTTCCGCGAGGTCATTTGGCAAGTTACGTTTCTTTGTACACGTCGTTGTCGAGTTTGTATGACTTGGTATACCCAACCGGCACAGGCGTCATACTGCCTTACGTGGGAATTGACGGAAGCCCAGGGCGGGCCGGCTTAAGACAAGTGCGTTATCGCTATGCAGACGAAAAAGGCGATGGTCTCGTGCGTGTGCCGGTCATTTCGAACACTACGTCATTCTTCCACGGCGAAGAGATGGTTGATGTCCAAGGATCGTTCGTTGGCGACTTCGTCGATGGAACGGAACGTATGATGAAAGTCGATAACAATTCACGCTGCACGCTTCGCGGTGGGGCGATTATCGGTCGCGACGCAGAAGGCAACTACCTTCGCGGATGGATTGGTGATTTGGATACGAACCTAAGCAAATCCGTTGAGTTGACAGAGTTTGGCAAAGACAATCTATGGATCCCAGAGTGGGAAGAAAACCCAGTAACGCGATTTCAACGGCCTGTCCTGTTAGATGACGGCTCGACTCGCATAGATGCTGACTCCGCAGGTGAGTTAACGGTCGGAATCATTTTTGATCGGATTTTGCGTTCGTCAGAAATCGCTCCCAAGGAATTTGTCCTTATTGGCTGGACCGATCAAGATTTCGCAACGCTTTCCGTCACGCCACAAGCCAACCAAATTCGGCAGAAAACGGTCCTGTTGGTTCACTTGGAATACCCGCAGTTGCCGGATACCCAGCCCGATGAATCACTTCCGAGCTTAACAGCCGATACTGCTCTGAACGAATCGGATAAACAATAGTGTCCCACGCAAACACATTATTTTCCGACACGTCTCGCTGATCGCCGGTACTCGTACTCAGTGAAACGGTACTCGTACTCAGTGAAACAGTACTCGTACTCAGTGAAACGGTACTCGAGCGCGAACTCGATCGGGGGCCATATTCGAGTACGAGTACCGCCTGCGGCTGAGTACGAGTCCGAATACGAAAATTTGGGTGTTAGCTAGCGAGCCTATCGGTTTTGGATTTTTTATAGATCAGTTTGCCTCTGACAATATTCAAGGATACCAAGATGTCTACACGAATTTGCTGGCTGGTTTGCTTGACGATTGTTTACTCTCTCGTGAAGCTGCCAATATCCTTCGCTGAAGAAGATATTTCCGCGAAGCTGAACGATTATTTAAAGGCGGGAAAAACTGATGATGCGGAAAAATTTCTTCAGCAACAATTGAATACAACACCCGATCATGGCCAGGCTCAGTTTGCGTTGGGGGTCGTGCAAGTTTTGTCGGCCATTGAGCGTCTTGGTCAGGACCAATATCAATATGGTGCCATGAACGAACTCGTTTCAAATGTCCCGATCCTGCGCCTGCCCATTCCGGTCAACCCAAATCCTGAAGAAGTAACATACACGCAAGTCAGACAGGTTTTCTCCCATCTACAACGTCGGATTCTCAGTGCCGAAGCCGAGTTGGCCAAAGTCGATTTGAAAAAGCAAGTAAAGCTTCCTATTGATCTCATGTCCGTGCGACTTGATCTCAATGGTAACGGGCGTGCCGAAGAAAGCGAAACTTTCTTGGCGATTTTCAGTGTTGCAAACCGGCAACGACCGGGAACGCTTGAATCGATCAAGAGCATTTCGTTTGACAACGGCGATATACCATGGCTACGCGGCTACTGTCATTTTTTGGGTGGCGTTTGCGACATGGTGCTGGCTTATGATCAACAACGGCTTTTTGACGTTGCCGGCCAAGTAATCTATCCCAAGCATGTTTCGTCGCAGACTGGTGAGCAACCATTGGATGAGGATGAAATTGCACGCGATTTCAATTTGCAAATCGCAGATGCAATCGCAGCAATTCATCTTGCGGACTTTCCACTTAAGGAACCCAAGCGAATGGCATCAGCGCGCGAGCATTTGCTGGCCATGATTCGGACATCGCGTGAGTCTTGGGTCCTCATACAAGCAGAAAAAGACAACGATCACGAATGGCTACCCAATCCCAGCCAAACGGGCGTGCTCCGAATACCTGTTACTCGCGAAGTGATCGACGGGTGGCATGGCGTATTGAAGGAAATGGAAGATTTGCTTGAAGGGCGAAAACTGGTTCCCTTTTGGAGAGATTACTATCGCGGCGTATATGCCACGAGAATGAGCAATGTGCCGACGACAGGTCGAGGAATTAATTTGAAGCGGTTCTTCGAAGAGCCGCGACGTTTTGACTTGGTATTAGCGATTCAAGGTACCGGTATGTTGCCTTACGTGGAAAACGGACAACTGTCGCGCCCTGAAACATGGGATAACTTGACCCGAGTCTTCCAAGGTCAGTTTTTTGGATTTTCTGTGTGGTTCAATTGATCGAAACGAATTACTTCATCGTTTAGCCACGACTTGCGTGTGACGACGAGGAAGGTTTTGGTAATGCACGCATGGAGCAGCGGCTAAGCGTTGTAATGAGAAAGTCTTCGTTTAGCAGCGAAGTGAGATGTTTAATGCAAATACTTCTTATGACGAATTGGCTCGAAGCAGAAATCGCAGCGAAAATTTGTTCAGGACCAACCCGGCAACTGCGCAGCCCACGACCGCACCTGCAAATACGTCCGTTGGATAGTGGGCAGCCGATATGACGCGTTGAAAACAGGCGAGAACTGCCAGCGTTAGGAATATCCAGCGACCACGCGGGTAGACAAATGCGAGCCCGATTGCAAAGGCGACTGTTGCTGCCGAGTGACCGGATGGGAAGCTTTGAATGGTGCTATCGGATTTCTTGATCTTTGCGGCATAAGTCCAGGAGTCCGCCGCGGAAACGACCATTGCGTCGTGATCAGTATGGGGGCGAATTCTGGGGTAAACTCGCTTGGCACTATTCGATGCTACACCGGCCAAGATCACGATGATTGTAACGACCAACATATTCTTTCGGCGCGGGATGTCCATCCAGAACAACGTAATCAAAATCACAGCGATACCTGTGCCGTGAGCGAACGCTTCGGAGATGTTGACCAGTTTGTTCAGTTCCGAAGGTATTTTGGTGGTTCGATAGTATTGGCTAATCTCCATATCAAATGGCCAGACGGCAATTTCACCGACAACCGCCATGATGGCAACGAATAGCCACAAAGGAACAAAGTACCTTTTCCGAGTTGCTTCATCCGATTCGGGCGACACGTGTTCCATTTAAGTTGACTCAATTTACAGGTGAGGAAACGGCACGCCAAGTTGCAGTTATGTCGATTAGGCAATCTGAGCGGTAGAGTAGCAAAACAGCGCAATGAGTAAAAGTCGAATGCCGTCAAAAAACCGCTTCGAATTCCCTTTGGAAACCGTTCTTCGCGCATCGCAAAAAGCCCGCAATTTATCTGGCTATACTCCGGGCGGTCAGATTTGAGGTTTTGTCAGTGGCATTGGGCGCTAGCCGCCGGTGCTAACCGAATGCACAACCCACGGCTAGCGGCTCACTCAACAACACGTCCCTCACTTCTGACCGCGCGGCGTATCGCAAACTTGTTTTGCCAAAACGCTAGCTTCCGAATTCCATGGATTAAAAAAGTTTGCAGCTCAAGCTTGTCTGGACAAAACGGCCCGCATACACTTCCGTCGAAGCTCATGATCGAATTCGGTTCGCGAGAACTGATTCTGGTTATCTAACGCAAGAGGCGTTCCGGGATTCTCTCCCCGGCTGGTCGAACGGGTCAATTCATTTAACCCTTGTCATCCGCAAAGTCATACGAATTTGTTCCTATGGGATGGTTTATGCGGGAAGTGTTGGATAGAAAAAGCGCCGCGATTTTTGACCGAGCATTAAGCGTGACGTATATTCGTGAGGCCGATTTTTTTGATTGAACATTTGGCCAACACGATGTACCAAACTTGAAAATAGTTTGGAGGTTTCGAAAAGCAGGATGCGCGGTCGACTCAGTTTGAGTCTTTCCAAAAAAGCCATCTCTGCACTGCGAGACTAGGTCGCTGGTGATCAAGATGAGTACCGGCGAAACGATTCAAGGGAGCGGTGTTCCCTGCGTTCCTTCCAATCCAATGCACGGATGCATCGCCCTTCCAAGTGAAACGCGGTGCAAATTTACTAAGTTGTTTTTCGGCTTGGCGTTGGCCTTCACCTCTCTCAATGCTCTTCAGACCACGACCATTCAGGCGTTCGAAAACGCGCCGTTGGTTGCAGAAATCAATCAATGCATTACAGCGGGCATTGATTTGGAGAAAAATGGACGTTGGCAAGAAGCGATTCAACACTACGAGAAAGCCGTTCGCCATCTTGGTGAATCTCCCGATCTGCAAC
>JANMNK010000405.1:0-2293 GCA_031373875.1 Pirellulaceae bacterium
CCAGGGTCTTGCACGTATCATCAACGATGCGGAGACGCGAGGCGGTCCAATTATTATCCCGTCCTTTGCGGTTGGCCGCGCGCAAGAATTGATCTGGCGGATTCGAGAGCTTGAGAATCTGAGTCTCATTCCAAAACTTCCCGTTTTCATCGATAGTCCAATGGCGATGGACGTTTCCAAAGTATTTTGCGACCATCCCGAAGAGCACGATATCGACATGCAATTGCTGATGGATCAGAAGCGATGCCCGTTGTGTTGCTTGCCAGACAAATTGCTGAGAACTGCAGCGGAATCGAAAGCGCTCAATCACAGGAAAGGCACGTTCATCGTTATTGCCGGTAGTGGGATGGCAACAGGTGGGCGTGTGGTGCATCACTTGAAGAATCGTTTGCCGAACAAGAACACCACCGTTCTGCTTGTTGGATTTCAGGCTATAGGAACGCGAGGCAGGGCAATGCAGGATGGGGCAAAATCAATACGGATACACGGTCAAGAAATCCCCGTGCGAGCCCATGTCGACGTCTTGGATGGATTGTCGGCACACGCTGATCAAGGCGAGATCATGCGGTGGCTTGGTGGATTCAAACGACCACCGAAGCAAGTTTACGTCGTCCATGGCGAACCAGTCGGGGCACAGACTCTGGCCGAGTTAATTACAACCCAGCTTGGTTGGCCTGCAGAAGTCGCACGAGACGGAGTTTCTGTACCTTTGTAGATGACGATCTAACGCGACTTAGTTTTTGTTTTGCGAATTCCATGCACCAAGGGGCAGAACGTCTGCCCGCTCCGCATAAGCTTCCCAAGCGGCAGTCATTTCCTTGACGAGTTCTGGAAATTTGCTGGCCAAGTTAATTTGTTCGCTTCGGTCCTTGTCGATATCGTACAACTCCCAAGGCTTATTGGATTCTGCCACCAATTTCCATTTGCCTTGCCGCACGGCCCTGTTGCCTTCATGTTCCCAAAACAAGTATCGATCGAAAGCAACTTGAGGATTGGAAGAAAAGAACGGCGTCAAGCTGCGGCCTTCGAGTGGCTTGAGAGTTAAACCGTCTTTTTCGGCAGGATACGTCGCGCCGGAAACGTCAACTGCAGTCGCCACGATATCGATTAAGTGACATGGCTCGCGAACAAGATGGCCGTTGTTAGCTGAATCCGTTTTTGCTGCGATGCCATTAGGCCAGTGCACGATCAAAGGCGATGAAATGCCTCCTTCGTGAACCCAGTGTTTGTGTTTTCGAAAAGGCGTGTTGGAGACGGTCGACCAAGCTTCGCCGTAAGCGACGTATGTGTCGGCTGGACCAGCCATAACGCCTTTACCTTGGCGTACGGGATAACCATCGCGAGTTTGTTTCGGAGGTGCGTCGTGTTGAATGTAGTCATTGGCCAGCGGGGTTAGGGTCGGCTTGGATAGTCGTTCCGTTCCTTGGTTTCCACGGCCGATACCTTCGGCGCACCCTCCGTTGTCCTGCATGTAACAGATGAGCGTATTTTCAAGCTGACCTGTTTCATGGAGCGTCGCCATCAGCCGGCCAATGCCTTGATCCATATTGTCGATCATGGCGGCGTAAACTTCCATGTTTCGGCAATCCCAATCGAAGAATTTTTCTTCGCCGAGCTGTGCCGGAAGCTGCCAGTTCACTGTGTTGTCCAAAGAGATTACGCCGCGTTCAATCATACGGTTGTATCGTGCATCCCGAATAGCTTGATACCCTGCATCATATTTCCCTTTGTACTTGTCTATGTCTTTCTCGCGGGCGTGCATGGGCCAATGAGCGGCGGTGTAAGCTACATATAGAAGAAAAGGCTGATCGGGCGAATTGGAGTTATGCTCGCGAATAAACCGCGAAGCATGATCGCTGATAGCGTCGGTGTAGTAATAGTCTTGTGCTGGATATTCTGGGTCAGCAAACGGAGAGATGAGCGAGTTATCTCGTGTTAAGCTTTTGGGATCGAAAAAACTGCCAGCACCATGAATCGTTCCGTAGAATCGGTCGAATCCGCGTTGGAGGGGCCAGTTGCTTTTCTCTGACTCCTCCTTGGGACGAATCGCTTTGGTTACATGCCATTTGCCTGCAGCATAACATTGATAACCATTTGGCTGCAGAACTTCCGCGATCGTCATGCAATTGCGATTGAGATCTCCTCGATATCCATTGTGACCTCGGTCCTCCATCATGTGGCCCACTCCCGCTTGATGAGGATAGAGGCCGGTCAGCAACGAAGCTCGCGTCGGACAGCATCGAGCGGTATTGTAAAACTGAGTGAAGCGAATACCGTTCTTTGCGAGTGCATC
>JANMNK010000411.1:0-4354 GCA_031373875.1 Pirellulaceae bacterium
AAGTACAAATCGCAACAACTCGAACTCCCGCTTTCGTTTCTCGGTTAGGCGACGGAGATGACGAACTTAGGATCGATGCCTTTTCAATCGCAAATATTCCGGGCTTTGCAGTCGATGGCGGAATCGGGATCGACACCGTTGACAAAGGTGGCATTGCTGGCGGACTGTTAGTGAATGTAGAAATCATCTTATAGTTTCACTCGGATCTAAGCGAAAAAAATCTCGAGAGCTTTGGCACAAGGATTCCTTTGTGTCAAAGCTCTTTCGTTTATTCCTCAAAGTTTACAGCCATTCACGGCACGAATTTTCATGCGTGGACGGCGACTTCAAAAGTCTTTATGCATGGCCTCAACAGTTCAGATATTCCGCTGATGTCTAAGGAAGCACTTGCGAAACACAAATGAATAAAGGCTGCCGGATTTAGAAACGGCAGCCTTTGATTCGTGATTTTGCGATCCGTACTTATGAAGTACTGGCGAGCTTATTACGGAGACGTCGGCGCAACATCTTGGTTTTGAGCCGAGAGGTATTCGATCAAGTCGACAAACTCGGACGGAGCCACAGTACCGGCAGCACCTTCGGGCATACTACTTTGTTGTTGGACACGGCGTGCAGCGATATCGGCCTTGGCAACCTTGCGCAATTCTTTTCCGTCGAATAACTCCACTTCGCTATCGTTTTCGTTCACTAACAATCCATTGACAACCACGCCATCTTCCGTGGCGACCATTGTCGATCGATACTTTTCGGCAACTTCGGCGTTCGGGTCGATGATCGAGTGAATGATCTTGACTCGATTCATTCGCTTGGCGACACCAGCGAGATTTGGTCCATACTCGCGACCATCGCCATTTCCGACTTTGTGACAAGCTGTACAATTGCGAACGAAGACAGCCCTGCCGCGATTGACGTCACCTTTGAGATCGCCCAATGCCGTCATCGCTTTGTTGCGTTCTTCTTCCGGCTTGGGTTGCTGCGCCAGGAGCACTTGCAAATGTGGCAAGGCCGCAGCACCTGACTGGGACGCGGCCATCAAGGCATTGACAACTTGCGTCGAACGATCACGATCCCCGGGCATTTTGCCAGCCAAGTAATCTGCGATCCATACACGGTCATTGGCTCCCAAACCATGCTGCATTGTATAATCGCGCCAATAATCTGCTTTGATCGCCGTCAGCCCGAACAGAGCTTTCATGGCGTCCGGGACCGGGAAAAAGCTAAGACCGCGAGCGGCTTCGGTTTGCACGCGAGGGTGTTGATCTTGAGCAGCAGTCGTCAGCAATTCCAAAGCGTTTGGAATCGATTCTCTCGCATCGGCAGTAACGCGCGTCGCTGCTGCACGCGCATCGGAGGACTTGGAGTTCTTGAGGACATCAGCGAGTAAAGCCAAATCCAGTTGATGATGCGATTGCTGAGCCCAAAGAGCTTCGCAACGCAGTCGATCGTATTCTGGGTCTTTTGGATCAAGCGTTTTTAGCCAAGCGTTGATTGCAGCGACAACTTGTGGTGTAGGTCGGTCGCGCAGTTCACGGCGAGCCCGATAACGTGTTCGCCATTCGTACTCGCGAAGCTGCTCAAGCAACTCGGGGATAGATTTTCCAAACTGCGTAACCGGTTTGACCAAGGGTCGCTCGGGATAAACTAGGCGATAAACCCGACCGCGAACGTGATCTCGATTGGGATCGCGTTGGCTATATTGCATGTGGCCAATAAGGGCGTTGGCCCAATCGACAAACCACATCGCGCCGTCCGGGCCAATTTGCGGGTCGCCCGGTCGGAAGTGTTTGTCTTTGGAACGAATGAGATCGTCGGGCGATCCGTCAGCGTTTTTTAGTCGATCTCCACTAAATCCCCCGCCGTCGTCGTTGACCGTAAAGCGTGGAAAACCGTTCATGTTGATCACGCAGCCGTAAGTGAATTGACCTTGAACTTCTTCTGGAAAGTGTCGACTGTTCAGGAACTCGCTGCCTAATGCGGGACGCATGCCTTCGTTGTTGAATACGAAGTTCAGACCCGTTCGTCCTCCGAATTGAGCACCCGAAAGCGGCGTATCCCAAGCTTGGTTAGCCGTTGTTCCGTCGCCAACGATGCCTTGCCCCCAGCCATTGAAGACATAGCACCACATGTTGTACTGGCCTGGCAGCGCGAACTGGCGGATTTTGAGAGACCGTGGGTCCATGACGTAAGCACCACCTGAACCTTGGCTGCGGTGCGGCCCCCAAGGTGTTTCGAGCGTTGTGCTGGTCGCGATTCCTTCGAGCATGTGCAACTGTCCGGCATGGTTCCATTCAAAGGCTCCACAAGAGTGATGCGTATCGTCCGATGCCCAACCGTCCATCAACTGCACAACGACGTCAGCTTTGTCGTCGCCATCGGTGTCTTTGAGCCAAAGCAAACGTGGTTGGTCCACGACTAATACGCCGCCATTCCAGAATTCAAAACCCGTTGGGCATTGCAACTGGTCGTAAAAGACTTTTGCAACGTCTGCGCGGCCATCGTTGTTGTTGTCTTCCAAAATGACCAGTTTGTCGTTGGCTTTCGGATCTCCCGGTTTCCATTGGGGATACGTTGGCATGCAAGCGATCCACAGTCGACCTTTGTTATCAAAGTTAAGCTGAACCGGTTTTGCAATTTCGGGAAACCTGGATTCGTCCGCGAAGGGTTCAAGTTTGAAGCCCTTTGGAACTGTGGTTTCTGCGACCAGTTCCTCCGGCGAAAGGTAGCGAAGCTCTTCGGCCTCGGAATAATTTTGACCTGGATTACCGAATCGCGTCTCTGGCGTAAACAGTTCCCCAGTTCCTTCATCGTTTGGTTTGTCGGCAACTTTTTTGCCTTGCGCAATGTCCCAAACGTAACGGTCGCGGACTTCGGTCATTTTGCGAATTTTCACGAACTCGCGAGGGAATGTTTCTTTGTCGAAAGTGCGACGACCGCCGTAAACGTACCAGCCGTTCAGCATGCGATAGTCTTGCAGATGAACCCAAGACTTGTCGTTGATGGCATTACGCAGCTTAATGAACTGCGGATTTCCCGTTGTCGTCGACGATGGCGAGCCGAACATTTTGAGTTCCAGGAGGCGGGCGATTTCGTAATCACCGTTCTCGTTTACATGGCAGCCGTTAATGGTGAATTGCATGCCGGCGTCTTTTGAGAACAACTGCAGGCTGGCATCAAAGAGATCGACAAAAGCCAAACCACGGGCCTTGGCAATATCGCTAACAGCGGCAGCATAAATTTTAAGTGATTCGTTTTCCTTTGTTCCGTTTGGCAGCAAGGGATCGTTGGTCGGTTCAAATGCAATCGGAGAAACCAAAACGAATCGCGGTGGCGCTCCTGTGTCGTCGCGAGCGTATTTCTTGGCGGTCTTGTCCAAGTACTCGTTGTAACTTTGCTTGAATTGCTCGACACCTGCCACTCCGGCAAACGATTCGTTGTAGCCGAAGAAGCAAAAATAGGTGTCCGCGCTGAATGCCAATTGCGGATCATCGAGCGCTGTGTAATCAGCCGATCGCTGCTGAATTCCGACTTCTTCTGCAGGCCGTGCAAAATTGCGAATGACAAGTTCACGGTCGGGAAATCGCATATGAAGTAGCGTCTCAAAATTCCCGAACAGGTTCATTCGCTCAGCTTGCGAGTTGCCAAGGAAACCAATTCGCTCGCCTTTGATAAAATCAAGCGGAATCTTGCTTGGTGACAGCGCTGGCCGTGCGGGTCGCGGCGACAGCGTAAGAAACTCCTTGGTCGCGTCTTGGGCTTGGCACGTCTCTGTCACGGCATAGGGGATCAGGAAAAGCGACGTCAAAACACAACTACGCCAGAGCGTGCGAGAGGAAAGGGAAGATTGAAGCATCGGGAAAGCTAACTCCATATTTGGATTTAAGAGATACTCGTCGAGATCACATTAACTTTGCTGTCGCGTGCAGATATGGGCAAAGTCAATTGGAGGGGGGGAAAAAAGAGCGACTGGAAGAATGCATTATAGATCAACTTCTTCCAATTTGAATTACACGGCAAGGAAAAACGGTTGGACGTGGAATTCATTGGCTAGATCAACTTTATCCTATCGACAAACCATTTGCGATTGCGTGGCATTTGTTGTCCACGTTAGGACGCAAAAGGGATTTTTTCGCGAAAGGAATACTTCGTTTAACGCATTTCGCAGAACAACACCTCGACACCTTTGTCAGCATAAAACCGAGTAACAACGAGCCGTATTAAATCCTTAAGCGTTATTTTTGGAAGATTTTATTCTTGCCTCAGCAATCACGAGAGTTGAAAGCTGGGACTACGACTGTGGAAAATCGTAAACATATGAAGTTGATTGGCTCGCATGGGCACTTTTGAATTTATTCTC
>JANMNK010000413.1:0-12593 GCA_031373875.1 Pirellulaceae bacterium
CGTCCTTCCAGATCAGCGTGCCATCGGTTGGCGAGACGCTGATGGCGCCAGTGCTCGTCATGAGTAAAATTTGCGGAACACCATCGATCGTGAACAGTTGCGGCGAGCTATAGCCTCCACCGACTCCGGTGGGTCCCTTCCAACGAAGTTCTCCCTTTGCCAGATCATATGCGACAAGCCTGCCAGAAGTTGCTGCAACGACGACATCGCCGAATACAAGTGGCGAGGCAGAGAAACCCCATCCCGGATCTTTTGCTCCCGTGTCCGTCGCCGCATTGTGCGACCAAACCACAGCGCCGTTTGAGGCGTCGAGCGCGTTAACGATTCCGGTTGCACCTAAAGTGAAGACGCGACCTCGGCTGAGAGTCGGGGTCCCACGTGGACCGGCACCTCCGGCTGGCTCCCAGAAACGGGCTGTGTCGGCGTGCATCCAAATTGGCTCACCTGTTTTCAAGTCATAGCACGCAACAATTTCTTCTTCACCGCGTTGTTCTTGCGTGTAGACTCGATCGCCTTGAACCGCAAACGACGACCAGCCAGGGCCAATCGGACGTCGCCACAATTGAACCGGCGGTACTTTGGTCCAATCCGATTCAATTCGCACGTTGCGGATAATGCCGTCACGATTAGGACCGCGAAAGCCTGGCCATTCGGCTGGCATTTCATTGGCCGCCAAAGTCGACGAAACCGAGGCGGGCAGTGCGAGCTTGGCGGGGTCGTTGCCCGATTCCGCCAAGAGCAACTCTTCGGGAGTCGGCGTCCAGCGCCAATGCAACTCTTGCGCGAAGCCACCCGTGAAACCACCGGTCCTCAAAAGCGTCCACATGCCGCTGCCAACGAGGATCATTCCGAGAGTTATCCCACTTCGAGCAGAAGTCGACATTCGACGGCTTGCCACGAGCGATACAACCAATGCCAAAGCGACAGTCGGCACGGCCATAAAAGGAAACAACAAACCTTGAGCACCGGCAGCTATCGACACATGGATAATCCGCGAGGTAACCAACATCGCGACCGCGATCACGGCTACCGCACCCAATCGCTCAACCCATGGCAACCGGCTGAGGAAAAGCCACCATATAAAAATGACCAATGCGCAGCCAAGGCCACCAAGCAAGCCGATAATAGACCAATCCGGGTTCACCACCGGCGCAATGTAACTGAGCACGATCAACACCAAAGCAGCGGCCACACCGGGCCACAGTCGCAGCGGAATCGTCGATGAAGTTTCGTTGATCTTCTCGGTGGTCATTTGCGTAATACTCGAACAACGGGTGGCTGGTTTCAAAACGATAGTTCGTGTTCGTTTATTTCACGGCTTCCTTGCTAAGGCGGCATCGATGCGCAGATTTTTGTTTAAAAACTTCTGCAAATCCGGCGAAACCGGCGATATTTCCCCTCCCAAGTGCCGGTGGGACGCGAGTTCGATCAAGTAAACGCAAGCTTCCGTTCCGAGTTCGCTGTTTGGAACGTGGCCCGCATCAGGATCGATCAGCAGACAAAGCGACTTGTCCAGTCGCCGCGCCTCACCGACGAAATGCACGATGCTTTTGATTGGAACAGTTTCATCGTGCCCGCCGGCCCAGATGTAAAAAGGGGCTTTTAAATCCGGCAGCGCGGCGACCGGTGACTCGCGTTGCATCTTCTCTCGCCAGGCGGCGTCGTTGTACGGAAATCCCAGTTGCGGAAACAGTAACGACAAGGGCGGACCTTGCGGACGAATCGCTTCACTGTCGTGTTCGGCCTGCCACTGTTTTATCCAACCGTAGTCCGTCGGTGGCGCTCCCACGAATGCAAATCGAAAACGATCCGGATGATGGCTGATGGCCAACAGGCTGGCGTAGCCGCCAAATGACATCCCCATCACCGCTTGCCGCTCGCGATCACCGATGCCTTCGGCCAGCAGAAAATCCATCCCCTCGATGATGTCGGCCAACACCCGACCGTTGCCCACATCACTTTTCGCGGCCAACACGTAATCCAATCCGTAACCGGCCGACGCGCGAAAGTTGGGAACGAATACGGCATTGCCCCGGTTGACCAGCAACTGAATGATCGCGTCGTACCGGTCGTAGCTGCGAGCGATCGGACCGCCATGCAACCAGGCGATCAGCGGTGCGTTGACTGGCGAAATGCCGCTGGGCAAGGCGACGTAGCCGTGCAGCAACATGCCGTCGCTGGCACGGTAGCTGACTGCATGCATCGGCACGCCCTGCGGTGGCGTGAGCTGCGCGGCAACTTCGGCAGCAAACAGCGGCTGCAGCCGGTTCTCCCCTTGCCGATAAAGATAGTAGCGATCTCGCGCGACGTCTGCTTGTTGAGCCTGCACCAGCCAAAGCTGTTCGTCGGTTGTGGTCGAAAGCTGAAGGTTACTGTCCGGCAGTTGCAGCTGCAGCGATGATAATATCGAGTGAGTTCGATCGGTGTTGCCGTACCAGCCCCGTCGCGCACCGTAGTAAGCAATCGCAAGCCAGTCTTCCTGGCCTTTACTCCAAAGCACGGCGTCCGCATCGGCGACGTCTGCCGGGTCGCGGTGGGTCGTCTCCCATCGCCCATTTTCGGCTCGCCAACATCGCAGCGAAAGTCTGTCCTCGTCGCGCCGAGAAAGCAACCATAGCGTTTGCCCGGTCTGGCTGTATCCCACCAGTCGACACTCTTCGAGAATGCCGGATCGCAACAATTCTTGTGGTTCGCCACCGGTGTAACGACGAATGACTGTTTCATAGTCAGGGCCGTCGTAGGCTGCCGTGAAAGCCAGTTCTCCGTCTGCATTCAGGAGAATGCTTCGCAGCGGCCAAGCGGCCTCAAGCAGCAGATGGGGTTTGCCTTGCGGATCGACACTCAGATACCGAAATCGCTCGGCGCCTGACTCCACGACTCGCTCTTGAATGATCACGAATTGCGGCGCGCTCGCATCGACTGCCCAGAATCGCTGCGATCGCCGAGTATCCCATTTGAAAATTCGTTTCGCAGCAAGACTGTCACTTTCCACCACAGCCAGGCCTTGATCATCTGCGAACCATAACCGGCGTCCGTCACCCGACCATTCGGTCTCGACCCGTTGCAGACCCGCTGCGACTCGCGTCTGTACGCCGCTACCGACGCTTTGCAGAATCACTTCCAGGCCTTTTTCGCCGCGCCGAACAAAGGAAAGGTAACGGCCATCCGGCGACAGACGCACGTCGATGATTTCTGCCCGGCGCAGGTAGCTTTCGCGATCAATCAATTCAGCGCGAGGTTGACTGGCGGCCCGGGTCTTCGCCTCTCGTAATACGATTTGCGTCGCGGTGACCGGGTCGGTAGCCTGTGCGATTGCACTTTGGGCGCAGCGCGATGCGAGGATCGCAACAAAAAATCCGGTTATTGCGAAACCAGGTGTTCGGCAACGCGTTTGAGTCATCGACATGGCGCATTCCGCGGCTCGAGGCAGATTAAGCTCAGCAAGGCAGGCACCCCGATCAGTCCGCAGCTCACCAGCCATAGGAGCCGACGAGGCGTGCCGACTTGGGTGCCGCGCAGCCAAACGAAACCGGTTGCCAAAGAGATCAGCATGAGCACCGAAGTCAGCAAGTAAAATAAAGCAACTCGGGGCCACGGCTCAAATCGCGGCGGATGGGCAAGGCCGGTGTCCAGCAAATCCGGCAAGTGCGCCATTGCGTACAGCGGCGGCGAAACCCACCACGACGCGACTGGCACCATCACCGGGCCGACGAAGCTAAAGTGTTGACCCCGAATGTCACGGCGCTCTCCAACGACCGTCGACTTGCCCGCCGAATCGATATGAACGAGTTGCTCCCAGGGACTGGTCAAGGACTGGAAGCCATCGAACTCTCGCGCGTCCGAATAGAACAGCGAGACCAGCCAGCCATCCAGCAGTTCAACCACATCCACCTGCAGTGGTGCCGGTTCGTCTTTCGCCAGTGGCAATTGCCAGTCGAGAATCAGGGGTGCGTACTTCGATTGGGCCGCACGGTCTGCTCGGTAGGCGAGCAGGTGCTGATTCGTCAACATCAGCGTGCGATCCAAAGCGCGAACTGGTCGGCTAATGAACCACTCACCCTCCGACAAGCGAACCAGCTCGTGCTGACTTTCGTTTTCTTCATCAACTGCGAATAGCATCGCGCGGGTCATGCCGAAGGCGGGGACTTCGGCGAACGATTGCGGCGAACCTGACCCGCCGGTTCCCCAACAGCCGTGCACGTCGCCGCTACTTGGGTTGCGGCCCTGGAACTGCATGCGATCGTGACTGAAAGTCCACTTGATGTTGCGTTTGGCATCCCACCAGGGCTGCCCGACATTGCCGAATTGATGCCGAACCGGGAACCGATGGATGTCAGGCGACAGACCCGCCACCTCCAGCAGCGGCAACTGCTCGCTCCACGCAGCAGCGCGAGGATCGTTGCTGGCCTCCAACCCCTGGGCGAGGGATGCCTGGCTGAAACCTCGCATCAATTTTTCCACGTCCACGTCGGGGTCAGTGGACAGGACAGTCCTGCCGGGAGTGCTACCAAGCAGATGAATGAGTGCGACCCCTCCCTTGCTCAACTGAAAAACCAGCAAGAAGAAAGCGAGCTGCAAAGGCAATGCGGTCAACAACAACACGCTGTGCCGCGCGATCGGCGCGCCACGGTTTGCACGAAAGCTGTGCCGGGCGACGAAGATCAGCCACACAAGGCAAGCGAGAACGGGCAGCAGCAGCCACGACACCGAAGCCAAGTGGACGGCCAGCATCAACGGCGCCAGCAGCACGACCACGGCCGCTTTGTGGCGACTGGTGCAGGCATGGGCTCCCGCCAGCCAGGCCATCATTGCGAAAGCCAACGCATGGAAAATCGAGACGTAATGGTGGCTGTCCACGACATGCGTGGTCATGACGTCCGTCGCGACTACAAAAATGAGCAGCGGTGCCGCGACGGCCGTGCTTAGTTGAGCTAATGCCGACAAAGCCAGTGACGAAAAGATTCTGGCGGGTGCCAAGGGACGATGGATCAGCCACAACCACCGGCTGGTCTGGCGATAACTGCCGACTTGCAGCAGCGCCAGCGTTAACCCGAGCAACACGTACGCAACCAGCATGGCACCCTGTTCTTCGAAGCCGAGTTGCAGGACGTCGTTGACTCGCGACAGCAACAGCAAGGCCAAGAGGTGACACAAAGCCACGAACAGTGAGAGCCATCGAAAACGTCGCCACTCCGAACGAATCAAGTCGTACATTGAAGGGAGATTCCTATAGCCGGTGCAGAGTGATTGCGAGTGAGAAAAGCATTAACCGCCTGGTCCAGATTCACCGTACCACGGTAGTGGCGAAGGGCGCCATGACATCAAGCCGCGCACCAAAGTCATCGTTTTGATCCATCACCAGATAGTGGACCAGGCCGTCGATGCGCTGCACCTGCAACACACCTGGCAACAAATCAGACTTGGGTGGCAACGCGGGAAATGCGGCGACCCAAAGGGCAACTCGCTCGCAGAACTCGTCGGGCGGTGACATGTGCTTCAGTTCGCCGCGCTCTAGAATGATCAAGTTGTCAGCCAGTCGCTCAATTTCATCCATCTGGTGCGAGCAGTAAATGATGGTCGTGTTATCGTCATCGATCGAACTCAAGACCGCTTCCAGAAAAGCCCGCTTGGCAACAACATCCAGTCCCAAAGTCGGCTCATCGAGAATCAGCAGTTCCGGACACTGTGCCAGTCCCATCGCCAGATTGACGCCCGCCCGCTCTCCGCGCGAGATGCTGCCGATGCGTTGCTCAGGCAATACATGAAAGTGGTCGACGATATTTCGATAGCGCTGTTCATCCCATTGCGGATACAGCCGGCGCTGCATCGCCACCAGTTCGTCTACTCGCAACCAGGTCGGCAAGCTGTGTTCTTCATTGACGAAACCGATGCGGGCCCGTTCAAGTTCGGTGAGAGACGTGCAGTCGTGTCCCAGAATGGTCGCCCGGCCAGAGTTGGGTGACTGGACACCCAGCAGGATACGGAACAAAGAGGATTTGCCCGCTCCATTCGCTCCAACGATGGCGTGGATTCGTCCGTGCGGAATGCGCAGTGTCAACTGGTTCAAGGCCTTCTTGCGGCCGTAACACAAGTCCAGTTTTTCGGTTTCGATCACGTAGTCCGATCCGGCCTGACGCGAACTTGCGTCGTTGCGCGCGATCCGAATTTTTTTAGAATCAGTCACGGAGGTTTCCTGTCAAGCGGAATGTTTGTTGAGACACGGAGTCAGCGTGACGCTGATACGATCAAGAATGTGCTCGAGCGGATAACTCAATCCGATAACTTCGGAGCTGAATGCATCGATCGCCAACGTCAGGCGTCGTTCACGCTCGGTATCGGAAAGGCGTTGTCGAGGCGCGGCCACGAACAGTCCCATGCCTTGACGGGCATCGAGCCATCCTTCATTCGCCAGTTCGCCATAGGCTTTGGCGACTGTCTTGGGATTGATCGTGAGTTGCTGAGCCAGGCCGCGAACACTGGGAAGCTGGGCTCCGACCGGCAACTGACCACTGGCGATCGACATTCGAATCCCATCGCAAATCTGCTGAGTGATCGACCGCGGATTGCCCGGACTGACTGAGATCAATAATGGAACGACTTTTGACACCGTAAATCCTCTGTACCATGCGTGGTGGTACAGTAGGATAAGCTGCCAAAAACGGCTTGTCAACTGATAAAAGTCGCAAAATTTAAACGTTTGAAGCTCAAAGTCGCAGATCCAGCGTGGGCTGTGCAAATTGGATTATCGTGAACGAACGTAAGCTACTGCGGGGTCGAGATTGGAACGCCGCTTGGCGGGACTGCAAATGCTGGCTTGGTCATAAAGATCAACAACCAATCAATCAATCATCGCGGCAACGCAAGAATTGTTTCGGAATGTTACCTTTAGGAACTCGGACGATCATCTTTCTACTATCTCTAGATATATCGGTTGTCGCTTATCGGATGGCGAAGGAGGAACCAACTTGTCAGTGACCAAGCCGATCAACGTCATACCCGTCAACGATCGCCCACTGTTCATCAGCGGTAATGGGCCCGGTTCGGTACAAGCTAGATTCTACGACTCCTGTCGTTTTGCTCGGAGGGGCTCTCATCGGATCGCAAAATGCAGGGGCTGGATTCGCGGGGACTTAAGCGACAACTCGATGAAATTCTCTAGTCGCGAAACAGGGCGGAAATGGCTAGGGGAAATGCGACGATGAGTCCGATCCACAGACCGAACTGCGAATAGTTGTCGATATCAATTGCGATGTCAGCAGGATGGAGCTTAAGTGCTTTCCCACGCTGCCAAGCTATTATGCCCACAACTACGGGCGTTGCGACAAACACCATGATCGCTATTATCAAACGATCATAACGTAGGATTAAGTTGTACTTTTGATCGTTATCTTCGTCCACCGTCATCTTGGATTTGAAAATCAACTTTTGGATCGCTTGCCATGCCAGGAACGAAAGAACCGGAAACGCGAATATGGCAAGAAAGCCAGCTTCCTTTTTTTGAATAATCAGAGGCATGCCAACGACGAGGCCAACGACAAACCCTAAAGCAATCGCCGCAATTGTGCCACTGCATCCAAACACGGCGAATTTAGGTTTGTTCATCTGACATCCCCGTATGCGAAACCAATCTACTTGTCAGTTTGATTCGCCAAGCGTTTCCTGAAAATGAATGTCGCCACTCGGCAATGAAACCGGCACCTCAAAACACGGCGTTGTTATAAAGTTCAGTCTAACAGTTGTCTGTTTTCCGTGTGGGTAAGGGAATCCACTAGTTTCCCAGAGTTTTCGCTTTGTGGATTCTTCCCGGTAGGGAACACGAAAAAAGACTGCAATAGGGACCAATACGACCGCCTTTGAATCGGCAAATCGCATGGTGATCAAATACTTGAAACGTAAAATTTCGTCCAGCGTTTTATGTTGCTAACTTTGCGCGCCTACGGTTCCACCAACTGCGGATCCATTTTGCGGGAGCGATGAGGAGGAGTTCTATCCAGCCCCAGACGAAGAAGCCGTAGAGGGTGATCCAGTACCAACCTTGCAGGGAAAAGTACTCGCCTGGTTGCAATGGTCTGCTCGGGAGATTTTCGACGAAGGATGCGATAGCCAACAAGGCACTTATCGCAAAAATGCCAGCCAGCTTGCTGCCGAGTGTTTTCCAACGCATGCGAATGACTGCGGCGATCAAACCGAATGCCAATAGAACTGCTGGGGCTAGATAGATGGCAAAGCCAAACTTTTGAGGCTTGGAAACAGGCAATTCGCCGATTCGACTCATGAGGAATACGACCCAGATTGCTGCGATGACCGGAGCGAGTAGCCACCATTTCAAGTCGAACGATCGGCGCCTCAACGTTCGCTGAATATACCACCCTGGCAGGATTGCTAAAAAGATGGAAGACAGCACACCATTCGTTAAGAGCAATGGAAATTCAACGGATGTCCGGGCCGCGTCGATACTCTCATACCAAGGTAGATACCTTACTAAACGTGGATCCGTTGCATCGGTATTCCATCGATTTCGGTAGGAAGCAATAAGCTTCTCGCGCGACTTCTGGGCTATAGTCTGGGCGATCGCTTGTGATCCAATGCGAGATGCAATTTGGCAATCGACTTGATCGAGGTTGTTAAAGACTATCCAAGGCAGCCCATCTTCCGCTCCTGAAATCAGTTGCAAGGCATTTCCGTCACCGGAGTACGAGCGATGGCGAGTGGGGCCGTGGCATTCCCATAAGCGTGTGCCTGACTTGGCATCGAATCCAATAACCTGCGGATTCGCAACGTCATAGCTTACTACCAACTGCGCCTCACGATTGGGTCCTTGGGGTAGAAGCGAATATTGTCGCGAACTCCATTCGTCGATGGGGATATCAAGGTGGTATATGAGCTCGATGGCGTCGGTCACTCGCAATACATCCAATCCATTATTCCCCGTGATGATCTCATCATTTCCGTCTCCATCACAATCCGCTACTAGCAGTCGCGTGGCGTTTTGGGTCGAAAAATTTTGCCCCTCTAATTGCCTTTCGCCAACGATATTTCCATCTTGATCGGCAACAACTAGGAAAGCCTTGCCGCTACGCACGATTCTCATCGCAATCCAAACCGCCCCGTCGCGTCGCTTCAGAATTTGTGGGTGCAAATAATCTTGGCGGTCCTGTGAATTACGGCTGAAATATAGGTCGATTTCGATCGACTTGGTCCACAGATCGCGTTGCTCTTTTGAATTATAAGAGGTTAACTTGGCAAACCTTTTCTGTGAGCCATTCGCGTTGATTTCATCTTCACAATTAAGGAAGTAGACAAGTGGTTTTCCTGTCGCATCAGGTGACACCGCTACGCGTGTCGACCCGCTAAAAACAATACTTGCATTATCGCTCTCGCTTGCAGGGCCTTTCCACAGGGATTGGCCGGTGCGGCCATCGAGGGCAACGACTTCGGTTGCGTATTTCTTGGACCGAACTGATGTCGATTCGGCTATCGCTATCACATCGACGCATCCATCGGAATTCAAATCGCTAAATTTCAGCTCTGGATATGACTGGTGCATGAAATTATATGGTGATTGAATATTACTTACCGAACCGTATTCGCGTGACAATGGTACTTGCCATTTTACTTTTCCACTCGACGCTGAGAGCACGATCAACATCAAGTTTCCGTCTTGTCCCGAGTAGCTGCTTCGAAACGGCTTGGAGTCGACGAGCGTATCGTTGAAACCGTAAAGGACAATTTCGGCATTGCCATCCTGGTCAAGATCACGACATTCGATCTTGGGTCGGTCCGCTTGATATCGCAACTGAAAGGATGACTTCCAAAGTATCCTTCCCGTTCGCCCAGAGACAGCTTGTAGCGGGGAACCTGGAAAGCCGCTCGGTGACATTTCCAGCAGAAGGTCGTTCGTCCCATCGTGATCAAAATCCCAAGGACCGGATTCGTTGGTTGGCTCGCCCTGTTTTGACTGGCCGTGGATATAAACATGCGACCAGAATTCATCGAGGGAACTTTGCCAAATCCGTTTTCCAGTTGCCGCTGAACGAGCCATGACCGTTTGATTCTCGACAGCTACAAGATCCTCCAACTGATCACCGTCGAGATCGGCAACTACGGACATGGGCGATCCTAGATTTCTCCACACTGTTCCTGCTGATCCGCGAATCAAACGAGTCGTGCACTTGCCTGCCATTCCTGAATCGGGAACTTCATATTTTGTCATCGCCAAATCATCGACTCCGTCGCCATTGAAGTCGCCAGCAGCAAATCGATGGGCTTGGACCATGCGATGGAGGACGTGACCGGTTCCGGATGAAAAGAAATAAGCTTCCGTTCCGTTTTGTAGATTTTGCGTGCTGATCAATCGGACCACAAATTGCGGCCAGCCATCTTCGGGACTTTCCCACATAAACGGCTCATCCAAGTAAAACGATTCGGGCGATTCATTGCTTTCGATCGCCGCGAACGAGGACCACAGTTTGTCACCGTTCACACCTGACAGGCAGTCAACGTGAGCTCGAACGGGCAAACCTGATACCGAAGCGACCAGAATATCGCGGTGTTTGTCGCCATTGATGTCGGGGCCGATAGCGAATCTTTCGAGCTGCGTATCAGCGTGGACAACCTTTTGTTTCCAAAGTACTTTGCCTTGATCACCGGAGAGAGCGACCAAACTGCTTTCGCCGATGTCCGGACGAGAATCCAAAACCGTATCGTCGGGAACAATGACTTCGCAACGTCCGTCACCGTCAAGGTCCGCGACCGTCGGCCAACGCGGTGGATCCATCAACCAATTTCGGGTGAAGGGTGCGTGGGTAGCAACGTCATGCTTCCAAAGGATGCGATTTTCGCTCAGGGACCAAGCCACGACTCGCATGCGATATTTTATTTGGCTTGGCGGACTGGTAGACGTATCCGTCTGGCCGTCCAAGTCTTCCAAAAACACAAGCTCTTTGCCGTCCTGGCCATCCAGTTCGACCATAGCAGGCGGCTGGAACGGAATGTGACCAAGATTATGTGCCTCGCCGACCAACTTTCCAGTTGAACGGTCAAGATTCACAATACTCTGACCAGCCAAAAACAAGATGTTTTCATTTTCAGATCCGCTGCTCGGCAGCACCGATCCTGTAGTGACATGTTCGCTGGTCCGCGATGTCGACATCGATGACGAGCGCGACCAGCGGCCTTGATTGATAAAGTATCCGCCACCACCTCCCGATGAACTCGAATTGATTCCAGTGAACCAGCGAAAGTAGTAGGCCGTGGTCATGCCAGCGGGAAGATCAAACAATTCTTTGGGAATAGGAAAATCCCAGAGTAGCTTACCTGTCGCTCCAGACAATGCGATGAGGCGGCGTTGTGCCTGTGTCAAATCGGGATTTCCCCAAGGGTTAATCTGGGCGACTTGCACTAGCACGTCTGGCGATGCATCGCCGTCAATATCGCCAATAGCAGTTGGCATTTCCACGATGGTACTCCGTGGGCATGGGTAGGAGTATTGAGCCGTTGCCGGAGGCGTTTCTGTTACATCAGGAGCTAATCCCACACTCCACATGACATTGCCGTCGCGACCAACAAGAGCCAGCAGCGCTTGATGACGCATCGCGACGAGTATGTCTTCGCGGCCATCGTTATTCCAATCTTGCGAAGCTTTAGAAATCCAAGGTCGAACATCAAACTTGTCGGCATTGTCGAGTTGTCCACCGACCGCTTTCACTGGCGGCCAAATAAAACTACGCGACGTTTCTGTATTGATAAACTTGGTAATGGGCGTTTGAATCGTCCCGCGATTAGGACCTTTTTGGCTAATTACGCTGAACTGGGTTTCATCGTAGGCAACGACAAAGGCGCAATTAGGTGACTTAACAAGCGTTGTCTCGAACTGATTCCCGATAGCCGGCATCAATAACTGATCATCCGGATTCAATGACTGTTTGCGCCGCTTGGAGGCATCGAGTTCGATGTCATAGTCTTGACTGAGCAATCCCGGGGCGGCTACCCGCATCGTGTATTGTCCTGGGTTGATCTGCAAGGGATCTTGCGTTGGCACAGTTTGTCTGCGCAGGGCTTGTGAACCATCGGATTCAAGCAGTTCGGCAACAATCGGTGACATGGGGCTGGTCAAGGAAAGTTGGACTTCGCGAAGTTGATGCCAAGAAAACCAACTGAGTCCCATCACCAGCAGCAAGAAAGCCGATACGGCCACAGATGTCACCGACCACCCGAATTCACGTCGATGCCTGCGAACCCATTGTTGCGACTGCTCGATAAGATTAGGGCGCTTGGCTTGAATGGGTCGACCTTCTAGCAAGGCTCGGAGGTCGTTAGCCATTTCGCGGGCCGTTGCATAGCGTTCGTCCGCATTTTTGGACAAGCACTTCATCAGAATCGTACTGAAGTCGCGCGGAATATCGCGGGCGACTTGATTAGCCGGAGTTGGCTGAGCCGTCAGTATTTGACTGATCACGCCGTGGGGTGTCGAAGATTCAAACACCGGTTTTCCAGTCGCCAATTCATACAAAGTTGCGCCAAGGCTATAAAGGTCGCTTCGATGGTCGACTTGGCGAGTCGATGCTGATGCCTGTTCGGGACTCATGTAGCGC